>WFYM01000062.1 GCA_015490115.1 Aquificaceae bacterium | reverse complement strand
CTTTATTATATCCGCTCCGACGTAGTCCCTTAAAACCTCGGGGACTTCCACGGTTCCATCTTCCCTTTGGTAGTTCTCGAGGATCGCTGCGAGCGTTCTCCCAACAGCAAGCCCGGAGCCGTTTAATGTGTGGACGAACCTCTTCCTCCCTGTAGAGTCCCTGAACCTTGTGTTCATCCTCCTCGCTTGGAAGTCTTCACAGTTAGAGCATGAAGAGACCTCCCTGTATCTTCCTTGGGAGGGGAACCAAACCTCTATATCGTAGGTCTTGGCTGCGGAAAAGCCAAGGTCTCCCGTGCAAAGCTCCACAACCCTGTAAGGGAGACCGAGTAGCTTCAAGACCTCCTCAGCGTCTCTCACAAGGCTCTCAAGTTCTTCGTAAGACTTCTCCGGGTGGACTATCTTAACGAGTTCGACCTTGTTAAATTGGTGCTGTCTTATTATGCCCCTCACGTCCTTTCCGTGGGAACCCGCCTCCCTCCTGTAGCAGGGTGTGTAAGCTGTAAGATATATGGGAAGGTCCTCTTCGTTTAAAATTCTGTCCCTGAAGAGGTTGGTAAGAGGGACTTCAGCTGTAGGTATAAGGTAAAGGTCGTCCCTCTCGCACTTGTAGAGGTCTTCTTCGAACTTGGGCAGCTGTCCCGTCCCCTCCATGATCTCGGGCTTCACAAGGTGCGGTGGTATGACCTCCACGTAACCTTTTTTTGTGTGGAGGTCGAGCATGAAGTTGATGAGCGCCCTCTCGAGTTTCGCTCCCAACCCCTTCACAACCGTGAACCTGCTTCCCGCAAGCTCAGCACCCCTTTTGAAGTCGAGGATCCCGAGCCTCTCCCCTATCTCCCAGTGGGGTTTCGGCTCGAAGGGAAAGTCCCTTGGTTCTCCCCACCTCCTCACCTCCACGTTCTTCGTCTCGTCCTCGCCTACAGGAACCGTAGGGTGGGGAAGGTTCGGAACCTTCAGCATCAGCTCCTTCAGATCTTTTTGGACTTCCGAGAGCTTCTCTTCGAGAGATTCTATCTCCTCCTTGATCCGCCTTACCTCCTCCTCAAGGAGGGAGGTGTCTTTTCCCTGCCTCTTCAGATTTCCTATCTCTTTGCTCTTTTTGTTCCTCTCCGACCTTAGAGTCTCCGTTTTCGCTATTAAACTCCTCCTCGTTTGATCGAGTTCGAGTATCCTGTCGACGAGGGCGGTAAGTTCTTTGTCCCTCGTTGCAAGCCTCTCCTTCACATAGTCGGGCTTTTTCCTTATCAGCTCTATGTCTACCATGGGAGATAATTTTACTCGACGAGGTAGAACTCCTCCTTCCCCTTCGCTACCGCTATGGAACCCCTCCCCTTTCTCTTCGCATAGTGGAGGGCGCCGTCCGCTCTTCCAAGTACGTCTTCGGGTGTCCTGTCCTCCTCGTTCACCTCAGCTATCCCTATCGTGACCGAGAGCTTCGTCACGAAGGGGACCGTCGTTATGCACTCGCTTATCCTCTTCGCAACGTGGACCGCGTTCTCCTTCCTCGTCTTGGGAAGTAATATCAGGAACTCGTCCCCTCCGTATCTCACACCGAAGTCGGACCTTCTGAGATACAATCTCACGCACTGGCTCACCTTCTTCAAAGCCTCGTCGCCGGAGAGGTGTCCGAACTCGTCGTTAATCTTTTTGAGGTCGTCTATGTCGAGGAAGAGAACGGAGAATATCTCCCTGTATCTCTGCCAGAGGTGGAGGAATTTCTCCATGAGTCCGGAGAGGAAGCTCCTGCTGTAGAGTTCTGTTAATGTGTCGAAGATCCCGGACCTCACAACGGAGAGGCTCGTTATGTTTACCATAGACTCCCAGTATATACCGCCGACAGGTATCTTACCGTAAGCTCTGAGATAAACCTCAAAGTCCAAGGTTACCGTGTCCACGTTCTCCTCACCCGAAGCTATGGGGCAGTTTATGTTGTATTCCTGACAGGGCTTTTCGAGGTTGTAAAGGACTTGGTAGCACTTTTTTCCCACCACGTCTCCGAGCATCATCTTCCCCGTTTCGTTAAGTGACGTCACCACGTAGTTCTTGTTGATAAGGACCACGGGAAGGAACTTCTCGAGTTCCTCCACGCTCATAGCTAAGAGGAGTTATCGGCAGAGTCAGGAGATTTTAAATTACTCCTTCAGACCGAGTTCTTCAAGGAGATCCCTCGAGAAGCCCTCTATGATCTTGTTCTTCTCAGGTATGATGTTGTAAGGGACTCCCGTGACACCGAGCCTCTCTACCACCTTCATATGCTCTTCGAGGAGGGGACACCTTTCTACTTTAGGGAGGCTCCCGTCGAGCTTTCCGGTCAGGACCTCGTCGAGGGCTTTCAGCTTGTCCTTTGAGCAGACTATGTAGTAGGACTTGAGAAGGTTCTCCTCACCCCAAGCCTTGAAGGGGAAGACGAAAATGTAGACCTTCAGCTTGTCGAGGTGCTTCCTGATCTCCTTCCACTCAGCCCTGCAGTGGGGACAGTCGGGATTTATCACTGTTATTAGCTTCTTCTTACCCTTCCCTACGACGACAGCTTTCTCAAGCGGTATGCTCCTTATCTGCTCCTTTATCAGCTCTTCGTAGAGTGTGCCTCCGAAGACCGAGGAGAGCAAAAGCGTCAACCAGAGGAAGACCCTCCGCATATCTCATTTATTCTAACCTTAACAGCCTCTATTATCCAGTCGGGTGTGGAGGCTCCCGCCGTGATCCCTACCCTCTTTACACCCTCGAACCACTCGGGTCTCAGCTCCTCTGGGGTCTCTATATGGTAAGACCGGGGGTTCAAGCTCTTGGATATAGAGTAGAGCCTCCTCGTGTTGCCGCTGTTCTTCCCGCCCACAATTATCATGACGTCCACGTTGGGAGCTATCCTGTATATGTCCTCCTGACGGACTGATGTGGCGTTGCAGATCGTGTTTATCACCTTCACCTCCTTTACCCACGTTACGATCTCACCCACAACTTCTTTGAAGAACCTCTCGTTTTGGGTAGTTTGGGAGACCACACCTACCCTCTCGTGCCTTAAGACCTCCTTCAGGTCTTCCATTGTCTCAACGACAACACCCTCCCCTCCGCTCTCCCTGAGGTAGCCGAGGGTCCCTATGACCTCCGGGTGGTTCTTCTCACCGACTATAACTACGAAGTAACCTTCCTTCACGAGCTGACAAACAGCTTCGTGGACAGCCTTCACGTAAGGGCAGGTGGCGTCCACCACTTTGAGTCCCTTTTTTCTTAATTCCCTTTCTTTTTCGGGTGGTATACCGTGGGACCTTATTATGACCGTATCACCTGGTCTTGGCTCCTCCCCGTCGAGGGGTGTGACTCCGAGACTCTTTAACCTCTCCACCTCTTGGGGGTTGTGGATTATGGGTCCCATGGTGAATATCCTCGAGCGGTTTGCTTTCTTTGCGGACTCTTCCGCGAGCTTCACCGCCCTCTTTACACCAAAGCAAAAACCTGCGTTGGGAGCTACTATTATCTCCACCATGTCTAAAAAATTATGCTGTCTTTAAAACTTCTCAAGCTCCGGGTTGACTGGAAGGGTCCCGTACCTCGCCCCTTCGACCAAGACCCTCCTCCCTTCGATCCTCACCCTCCCCTCCGCGAACCACTGGACTGTTTGGGGAAGGATCCTGTGTTCGAACCTGAGTATCCTCTCAGAGAGGGTCTCCTCCGTGTCCTCGGGAAGGACGGGAACAGCAGCTTGGACCACAACCGGTCCACCGTCCACGCTCTCGTCCACTATGTGGACCGAACAGCCCGTTATCTTCGACCCGAACTCGACAGCCCTCCTCTGAGCGTTCAGACCTTGGAAGGCGGGTATCAGGGAAGGGTGTATGTTTATGACCCTGTTGGGGAAGTTCTCCAGAAAGTGGGGGGAGAGGATCCTCATGAAGCCCGCGAGGACCACAAGCTCAACACCTTCCTCTTTTAAGATCCTCACCATCTCCTCTTCGAACTCCCTTTTGCTTTTGAACTCCTCCCTCCTGACAACCCTGCTCGGTATGCTGTGCCTCTTGCACCTCTCGAGGGCGTAAGCATTGGGGTTGTCCGAGATCACCACCTTTATCCTCGCGTCTATCTTCCCAGCCTCTATCCCGTCTATTATCGCCTGGAGGTTGGAACCTCTCCCCGAGACGAGGACGCCGATATCAAGCATAACCTCCTCCTCCGGGCGTCTCTATCCTTATCCTGTCGCCCTTCTTTAGCCTTGTCGAGAACTTTCCGGGCATCTCCTCAACTTTTCCGTCCCTGATCACGAGGTTCCTCCCCCTCTTTCCGGGCTTTCCGCCGAAGAGACCGTACGGACCCCTCTTTCTTCTCTCAGAGAGAACCGTGACCTCCGCCTCTCCGAGAAGCTCTATCTCCCTTACTATGCCGTCACCACCCCTCCACCTTCCTTCACCTCCCGAGCCTCTCCTTATTGAGAACTCCCTAACGAGGAAAGGGTAGGAGTGTTCGAGGACCTCGACGGGCGTGTTCATCGTGTTGGTCATGTGGGAGTGGATCGCGCTCTCTCCGTCACCACCCTTCCAAGCACCCATACCTCCCCCCACCGTTTCGTAGTAAGTATATATCCCGCCGTTTCTCGGGTCCCCTCCGCCTATTGCTACGTTGTTCATAGTCCCTTGACTCGCAGCAGGGATGAGATCGGGGACAGCCTTCGAGAGGGCGCCGAGGACAGCGTCGACTATCCTCTGAGAGGTCTCCACGTTCCCGCCGGCTACGGCGGAGGGGAACTCGGCGTCGACGACGGTCCCTTTCTTCGTTAAGACCTTTATAGGTCTGAAGCACCCGTCGTTCGTAGGGGCGTCCTCCGGAAGCAGGCACCTGAAGACGTAGTAAACGGAGGCTACGGTTACCGACCTTACCGCGTTCACGCACCCCTCCGTCTGGGGATCCGAGTCCCTGAGGTCCACAACTGCTGAGTCTCCCCTTATCTCTACCTTCACCCTTATCGCCACGTCCTCTTTCCCGAAGCCGTCGTCGTCGAGGAAGTCCTCGAAAGTATATGTGCCGTCTGGTATATTTCTTATCGCCTTCCTCATGAGCTTTTCCGAGTAATCCATGAGTCTCCTTCCCGCCTCCCTCACCCTTTCTGGTCCCAGATCATCTAAGATCTCCTTCAGCCTCCTTATGCCGGTGAGGTTAGCCATTATCTGGGCTTTCAGATCACCTCTCCTCTCTTCCGGAGTCCTCACGTTGCTGAGTATAAGTGAGAGGACCTCTTCCCTGATCTTCCCCCCCTCTACGAGCTTCACGGGGGGTATAACTATACCCTCCTGAAAGACGCTCCTCGATAGGGGCATTGAGCCTGAGGACATACCTCCTATGTCCGCGTGGTGCGCCCTGCAAGCTACGAAGAACTCAAGTTTTCCCCTGTAGTAGACCGGGGCGACGAGGGTAACGTCCGGAAGGTGCGTCCCTCCGAGGAAGGGGCTGTTCAGGATTACCATGTCCCCCTCCTCCATAGGGACCCTCCTTATCGCCTCCCTCACCGCCATACCCATCGAACCCAAGTGAACGGGTATGTGGGCAGCCTGAGCTATCAGCTCACCTTTCCCGGTAAAGAGGGCGCAGGAGAGGTCCTTCCTCTCCTTTATGTTGGGGGAGAAAGAGGTCCTTTGGAGGACGATACCCATCTCCTCAGCTACCGAGATGAGCCTGTTCTTGAAGACCTCTAAGACAAGCTCCATACCTCATGAAAATTATAAGGGCTTCCCTTGACCTTGCTTGACATGAGGAGTAAAATATTTTTTTGGCTCGCTGGCGTAGCTCAGTAGGCAGAGCGCGGGATTTGTAATCCCGTGGTCGCGGGTTCAAGTCCCGCCGCCAGCTTGAGGCTGGTAGGAGGGGTGGCCGAGCGGTCAAAGGCAGGGGACTGTAAATCCCCCGGGCTTTACGCCCTGCGCAGGTTCGAATCCTGCCCCCTCCACCAGCTTAAAAAGAGCGGGCGTAGCTCAGTCGGTAGAGCAGCGGCCTTCCAAGCCGCAGGTCGCGGGTTCGAGTCCCGTCGCCCGCTCGCCCGGGTAGCTCAGTCGGCAGAGCGCACCCTTGGTAAGGGTGAGGTCGCCGGTTCAAGTCCGGTCCCGGGCTTGTGCTAATATATTCATCTGCCCAAGGTCCTAAGGAGGTAAGCTATGGGAAGGGAGAAGTTCGAAAGGACCAAGGAGCATGTGAACGTAGGGACGATAGGACACGTAGACCACGGGAAAAGCACACTAACTTCAGCGATAACGTGCGTCCTCGCTGCGGGACTCGTAGAGGGGGGGAAGG
>WFYM01000061.1 GCA_015490115.1 Aquificaceae bacterium | reverse complement strand
TGAGCCTCAGTCCCGTTATACCTTCGAGCCACTCCAGAAGCGGGAGAACGACAGCTGCGCTTATCATGTAAGAGGTGACGACCCACTGGATACCGTAGAGGTCCGTCTTCAAGGGAGCTATCATCTTCGGGAGGGCTATGTCCACGACGGTTGTGTCGAGAACAGCCATAAAGGTCCCCACCATAACGAGGAGGGTCTGGAGGGCTACTGACTGACCCATCAGTATAATTCTAAAGGCTTGAGTAGTAAGGACCCTCCTTTTTCAGCCTTCCCTCGAGTTCCAGCTCTGTAAGGACCTTCACAGCTTTTTCGAAGTCACCTCCGAGGAAGGAAACCACCTCGTCGAAGGTCCTCGGCGTCTTCAGGAAATCCAAAAGACCCTCCCCTTTGCCTCCCGTTATCTCGGAGACCTCATCGAATGGAACAGCGACCCCGGACCTCGCAAGCTCCCTGCAACCCTCCCACCTCTCCCCCTCCTTAACGTGGACGTAGACCTTCCTCTTGTAGCGGTCCGCATGACTGGCTGTGATCAGGGAACCGCTCCTTGGACCGGCTTCCGGGATTACGAGGAACTCGGAAAGACCCGCTATTATCCTGTTCCTCCTCGGGAAGGAGTATTTGGAAGCTCCCTCCTCCGGGAGCATTTCAGAGAGGAGAACGGACCCTCCCCTTTCGAGGAGCTTTAAATGTTCCCTCCCGGCTCTCAAGAGTCCTGAACCGAGGACGCAGACCGTATAACCTGACCTTTCAAGGGTGGAGGTGTGGACCCTCATGTCAACCCCGGAGGCACCGCCGGAGACGGTCCCGTAGCCCGCGTCGAGGAACTCGGACACGAGGGTGTCGACTAAGCTGAGGGTGTAGTTCGATGGTCTCCTCGGTCCCACGATCCCGACCAGGGGAACTTCTTTCAGCTCTCCCCAAAGAAAGAGGAGGGGAGGAGGGTCAGGGACTGACCTTAGTTTCCTTGGATACCTTGAGTCGCTGAGGGGTATTACCTCTATGCCTTCTCGCTCTACCAACTTTTCGATCCTCTCCACTTTCCTTACGTCTACACCTTCCCTTTTGACGATCGCCTCCGCCCTCTTGGGTCCCACTATCCCTTCGAGAGTTGTCCTGTCAGCGCTCAGGATCTCCTCTGGACTCCCTAAGGAGTCCACGAGCTTTTTTATGCTCCTCTCTCCCAGTCCCCTTATGAGTTTCAGCTCGAGCCAAGGGCGGAAGCTTTCCATCGCTAACCTAAATCATAGGTGTTGACCTTGTTTTCATATTAGGTTTTTCTTATATTTTTATCACAGCCCTTTTCCTAAGGAGGCAGGAGGATGTACTATGTCGCTCAGGTTATAAAGGACGAATGCACAAAATACAACTGTAAGCAATGCACCCTCTTTTGCCCAGAGCCGAACACACTAATGTATACGGACGAGGGACACCACGCCTACGTCAACACCGAAAGGTGCAAGGGGTGCGCCCTTTGTGTCTACGTCTGCTCGAACCTTTTGAAGCGTGACTCCATAGAGATGGTCTACGCTGAGAACAGGGACGTTGCGGGGGTGAGGTGATGGCGAGGCTCGGACCTTCGGGCTACTCACCTTATCCGGTAGCGGTCTACGAGAACCTCCTGAACCCTCCACCGGGGAAAGCCTTAATGTTCAACGAGATAGTGGACGAAGAGGTGGCTATGAGGGAAGCTGCGAAGGCGATGCTGACGAGGGAGAACCCAACCATATTCCCCGGACCTCAGGTCCTATACGCTTGGAACGAGGAGGCGAAGGAAAAGGCGAGGCTCGTCAGGAAGATGGCTGAGGTCCTCGGAGCCAAGATAATACCCATGTACGACTACAGACCCAAGTATCCGAAGATAGACCCTGAGAAAGAGATAAACCCGAACCACCCGAACCTCACGATATGGCACAACAACATAAAGGCTTGCATATTCATAGGTGTCCACTGCCACTACGCTAACGTAGCCCTAAAGATAATACGGGCTGAGACGGACTGCTTCACGATAGCCATGTGCGGTCTGGCGGGACACGAGGACGCTATGATAACGCTCAGGGATCAGCACACGGAGGAGATAGAGAAATTTATCAGGATAGCTGAGGAGGTGAGGAGGGAGCTTGGAAGATGAAAGGAGGTGGTTCTATGGAAAAGACCGAGCAGGTTCAGTTCAATAGAGCGGGTCAGAGGATAGTCTCTCCCGAATATCTCCTCTTCGAAGCCCCCAGAACTAAGCACTTCATGACGGGTTCCGAAGTGGTCAAGGAGGCGGTAAAGAGGTCCTCCGTCGACGCCTCCGTCTCTTACCCCATAACCCCCCAGTCGGAAGCCGCCCACATGATAGGGGAGCTTTGGGTCGAGGGTTACGTGGGAGTCTACTTCAGGGGTGAGTCCGAGTTCGGCGTCATGTCGGAGCTTGCAGGCTGTGCTATGGCGGGAGCGAGGACGATAACGACGACCTCAGGTCCGGGAACCCTGAGGGCTATGGAGAACTTCCCCATGTGGGCCGGTTCGAGACTCCCCATACAGCTCGTCCTCATGGCGAGAGGAATAAACTCCCCCCTCTCCATACAGCCCGACAACTTGGAGGTCTCCTTCCTGCTGGATACGGGCTGTATGATCTGGCACGCAGAAACAGCTCAGGAACTCTTCGACATGATAATAGCGGGCTTCGTAGTTGCTGAACAGCCCGACGTCCACGTCCCCCTTGTGACCGTAGTCGACGGCTTCTTCATCTCCCACACAAGAGAGGCTGTCATGCTATCCCCAGACGACATAGCCCTCCCACCCTACGATCCTTACAAAGCTCCCATGCCTCCCATAGACATGGAGATGTCCCCCGGAAGGTTCCTCAGGGACCCATACGTCATGAAGTCCAACTACATATCCTACGCTACCCACGCGAGCTTGCAGTTCGAGGTAAGGGCTGCGATAGAGAGGTCAATACCCTACGCGAAGCACCTCCTGAGG
>WFYM01000060.1 GCA_015490115.1 Aquificaceae bacterium | reverse complement strand
GAAGAGGAAGAAGAGGAAGACATGGACATTTAGTCGAGGCACAGTATATTACCCGAGAAGATAAATAGAAGTCCTTTGTCTTTTAGTTCAACAACGTTTACACTGAAGCTGTCAACAGCTGAAAATCTGTGATCTTTACAGTCTTTCAGAGCTTGATTTTTGAACTCCTTTCTCGCTTCTTTTTCTGCGGAAACGTAAGCGGAGGGATAATCTTTGAAATTTTCAAAAATATAAAGGTGACCCATATATATCGTATACGAGAATCTGGAAAGGTCTGTCAGCTTAACTGAAGGTGCTATCTCCTTCACATAGAAGAAAATATTTCCGTTATACACACCTAAAAACTGAGGCTGTGAAAAAACGAAGCTAAAAACAAAAATAAAAAAGACAACAAACCTTTTCATAACACACCTCCCGGAAAGTATTATAAGGTTTATGTGGTTTCTCTGGAGGGTGCTTGCCGTCTTCACGGTTTTCCTGATCCTCACATCAGCCCTTCTCCTCTTCGCCATTCCGAAGTTTCCCGTAATCGACAACCTTCTCATGAGGAGGGGTGTGTTTTTGGTCTTCGAGGAGGTAAAGGAGAATATCTTTAGCGTAGAACTCAGGAACGTTGAGGTCCTCGTGAGGGGAGAGGAGCTTTTTAGATTCGATAGGCTCGAGTTCGGAGTCAGTCCTCAAGGTCCTTACAGCAGGGGAAGGTGCGGTGGGGGTTTCATTCATTTAGCTGTAAGTTGGGGAGGGTCCGTGAGGTTCTCTTCGGAGGGTTTCACGTGTGTGAGGGGTGCTTCCTCCTTTGAGGCTGACTTGAAGGTGGATGGAGGTCTTTGGGGAAGTTTGAAGGTAGAAGGTCTTGAGGTTGAGGGGACGGAGCTTGAGGTTCTCGAGCTTACCTTCGAAGGGGAGAGGTTTACAGGAAAAGCTGTCCTGGATGGCAGGGAGCTGAAGGGGAGGGGGAAGTTCAAGCTCAAGACTTCGGATCTCGGAAGCAGCTACGTAGACGGGGTCTTCAGGGGAGGGGGGATCGCTGTGAGGGTGGTTGGGAAACTCGAAAGTATCTCGGTTCAGGTCTTATATTAATTATTGCCGATGTGCGGGATAGCGGGAGTCTTCGGTCACCCGAACGCCTCCGAATACGCCTTCCTCCAGATATACTCACTCCAGCACAGGGGACAAGAGAGCGTGGGTATAAGCTCTTCTGACGGGAAGAAAATACACACCGTAAAGAAGCCCGGCAGGGTCCTCGAGGCTATAAGGCAAGAAGACTTGGACAGGCTACCGGGGAATATGGCTGTCGCCCACGTGAGGTATTCGACCTCCGGAGACTCTGGGGTGAGGAACGCCCAGCCGATAGTAGGTGAGACCTCGATAGGTGAGGTGGCGGTAGTCCACAACGGAAACATAACAAACTACCTCGAACTGAGGAGAGAACTTGAAAAGGAGGGTATAGACTTCAAGCACACATCGGACACGGAACTCTTCATAGCCCTTCTCAAGACGGGAAGGGAACTCGTTCCCGATTGGGTAGACTTAGACGAGAGGGACGAGGAGGTGTTGCCGAAGGTATTTTACGCCCTCAGCAGGCTGGAGGGGGCTTTTAGCTTTTTGATGCTAACAAAGGACAGGCTGATCGCAGGTAGGGACCCGTACGGCTTTAGACCTCTTCTCGTCGGGATTAGGGAAGGGACCCTCCTCTTTGCCTCCGAGAGCTGTGCCTTCGACGTGGTGGAGGGGAGTATCCTGAGGGAGGTAAAGCCGGGGGAAGTTTTGGTCGTTGACGAGGAGGGTATGAGGAGCTACTTCCCCTTCGAGGAGAGAAAAAAGGCTATGTGTGTCTTTGAGTTCGTTTACTTTGCAAGACCCGACAGCTTCATATTCGGTGAGTGGGCTTACTCGGTGAGGAAGGAGTTCGGGAGACAGCTCGCGAGGGAGGACGACGTTGAGGCGGACGTTGTGGTTCCCGTCCCCGACTCGGGGGTTGTTCCCGCTATAGGCTACGCTGAAGAGAGGAATATGCCCTTCGAGATGGGGATCATAAGGAACCACTACGTAGGGAGGAGCTTCATAGAGCCGACTCAGGAGCTGAGGAATTTAAGGGTCCTCATGAAGCTGAGTCCGAACAGGGCTGTTATAGAGGGGAAGAGACTTGTAGTCATAGACGACTCCCTCGTTAGGGGGACCACCTCAAAGAGGATAGTTTCTATGCTGAGGAGGGCTGGAGCAAAAGAGATACACCTGAGGATAGCTTCACCTCCCGTTGTAGGTCCCTGCTACTACGGTATAGACACCCCCTCGAGGGAGGAGCTGATAGCCAACAGGATGAGCCTCGATGAGATAAGGGACTTCGTGGGTGTGGACTCCATCAAATACCTCTCCCTCGAAGGTTTGAGGAGCTGTCTCCCTTCGTGGGAGGACTTCTGCGACGCCTGCTTTAGCAACTCATACCCCACAAAGGTGGAGAAGATAGCGGTCTTCAGGAGGAGGTGATCACTCCTCCTTCAACCAAGACTTTATGAGGGCTGCCACCTTCTTAGGCTCCTTGCGGGCTACTTCCGTTACCGTCTTTACTACCTCGATCTCCCTCGCCCTCTCCCTCAAAACCTCAGCTCCTGCTATGGTGGGGACCTCCTCGGGAGGAGGTGGCGGAGGTGCGGGGACTTCCCTCCTCCTCAAGAGTCTCAAAAGCCCGAAGATAAGGAGGAGGGCTAAGACGGTGCCAACCACAGCGGGGACCAGGTATCTCGTCCAGCGGGGAGGAGGCGGAGGGGGCGGTGTGACCTCCACCCTCCTGAAGGGAACCGCGACGACCGATATTGTGTCTCCCCTCTTCGGATCGAGTCCGACTGCCGCGGAAACTATCTCCTTTATCCTCTCGGTGTCTATACCTTCAACTTCGCTGTTTACTATAACTCCCACGCTTATCCTCCTTATCCTGAGGGTAGGGTCGAAGGTGAGGATCTCCTTCTTGCTAACCTCGTAGTTGGTTATGGTCTCCTTCCTCTCGGTTAGAACCCCCCCTCCTCCTTGGACCGCTCCCGTTGCGGGGGGTATGTTGGAGGCTGTTCCGGGGACCCCCATCACCTGACCTCCCAAGACCCTCTCTTTCTTCTTCTGTTCGCTCACCACCGCTGTCATATCGGGATCGTATATCTCCTCCTTCTTCTTTACCTTCGCGAACTCAAGATCCGCTGAGATCCTCACCTTCACGTTCCCGTAGCCGAGGACGTCCTCGAGGGCTGACTGGATCTTCCTTTCGAGGTTCCTCTCGAACTCCCTCCTTATCTTTATCTGCCTGCTCGAGACCTCCTCCTTCTCTTCGAGCATAGCTGTTAGGTTCCTTCCCCTGTCGTCTATGACAACCACCCTTTCTGGCTTTAAGTTCTCGACGCTCGCAGCCACTAAGTTCCTTATAGCCCTTACCTGCTCGGGGGTTATCTTCGCCCCCGGTTTTAGCTTTATGAAGACGGAAGCGCTCGGCTCCGCCTCTTCCCTTAAGAAAACCGACCTTTCGGGGAGGGCTATGTGGACGCGGGCGTCCTCTATGTTCTTGAACCTCAAGATAGTCCTTACCAGCTCCCCCTCTATCGCCCTCTTGAAGTTCACCCTCTGCTGGAACTCGGAAAGTCCTATGGAGGTCCTGTCGAAGAGTTCGTAGCCGACTATACCCCTGCTCGGTATACCTTTAGAAGCCAGCTTCAGCCTCAAGTCCCTCGCCTTGTCTTCGGGGACGAGGATCGTCCTCCCGCCCGGTCCTATCCTGTAGCTTACACCCTCCTTGTCAAGCTCGGTGAGGATCGCGCTCATGTCCTCAGGGCTGAGACCTCCGTAGAGGACCACATAACTTGGCTGGAGGGAGTAGATTAGAAATGTAAGGAATAGCGAAAAGAGGACTACGGGAACGCTGACGAGGAGGATCTTCTGACTCGTCGGGAGGGAGGCGAACCTGTCTCGGAAGTCCCTTAGGGTTCTCCTTACGTCCGCCATGCTACACCTGCATCCTCTGAAGCTCTTGGAACCCTTCGAGGAGCCTGTTCCTTATCTCTATGAGGAGGTTCAGGGCTACCTCCGCCTTTTTGAACTCTAAGATCATCCTGTGGAGGGGGACCTCCTCGCCTCTTAGGACCGCCTCCTTTACCTCTTCAGCTTTCTTTTGGTGGGAGTTTACCCACTCGACGAACTCCTCGAGGACCTTGGCAAACTCCTGAGGGGTTGAGGCTCTCTTCCCCTCCCTTCTCATAAACTCCTCAAAGTCCCTGAAGCTTATCCCCTCTATCTCCATAGCTCTATGGTTCTCAGAGCCATCTCCTTAGTTACGTTGAAGGCTGTGAGGTTAGCTTCGTAGCTCCTCACCGCTGAGATCATGTCAGCCATCTCTTTTACAAGCTCCACGTTCGGCTTCCTTACGAAGCCCTGAGCGTCAGCCCTCGGATCCGAGGGGTCGAAGACGAGCTTGAAGGGTTCGTCGGACTCCCTTATCCCCGCAACCTCGACGGGGACCTCTCCCCTTTTGATTCTTTCCGGTTCGTATACAGCTCTGAAGAGGACCTCAAGCTTCCTGAAGGGTTCTCCCGTCTCTTTGTAAGACTCGTAGTTGGCGAGGTTCGAGGCTATCACGTTCATCCTGACCCTCTGGGCGAACATACCGGAAGCGCTTATCTCGAAAGCCCTGAAGAGGTCGTTCATCTACCACCTCCTTGTATTACCTTATTCAGCTTGTCGAGGGAGCCGACAGCCATCCTCATATATACCTCGTAGGCTATCCTGTTTTGGAGGAGCTTCGCCATCTCCTCCTCCAAGCTGACGTTGTTCCTATCGTTGCCTATGAGGTCCCTCCTCACCTCGACCACTTTGAACCTCGGCTCAGCGGTGGGTCTTATGTGTTTCGGTCTCGTCGTCTTCAAGGGTATGGTCTCTTGCCTTTTTTTCATTACGAGTTCGAGGGTCCTGTAGTTCGGCGTGTCCGCGTTCGCTATGTTGCTCAAGATCACCTTGTGCCTTCTCCATGTGAACTCCAAGTGAGGTTCCACCTTCCTCACACCCTCGAAGAGGTCCAACTCAGCCCTCCCAAAGGACCGTTATCACTCTGCTCATAATATTATCTTCCCCTTTCGCCCTGTTTACAACCCAGCGGATCGTCTCCTTGTCTCCCGTCCTCTCACCTATGAGGGCGAGCCTGAACATAGCCCACCAGTAGATCTCGTCCTTTGGACCCCTCTCCGCAACTTTTCTGTAGTACAGGGCTGACCTTTCGAGGTCTCCCGCAGAGTAGTAGGCGTCACCGAGCTTCAAAAATACAAGGGTTGCGTAACCCGAAAACCTCGGGTCTTCGAAGTCTATTTCCTTGACCGCCTTTTCGATCCTCTCCGCGTCTTCACTCAGGTAGCCGAGGAGAAGCTCAGCTTCGAGCCTGTCCTTCCCTTTGAGACCTCCGAGGGCTTCCTCTATGAGGGGGAGGGCTTCCTCCTTTCTTCCTTCGACTATCAGGATCTTCGCCTCGAGGAACTTCGAGAGGGACCTGTCCCTCAAAAAGGGAAGGAGCGACCTTGCCCTTCCGTCCCCGAGGAAGACTAGGGACCTTGCGAGAAGCTCCCTCTCCTTTTCGCCTTTGAATATCCTGAGGAAGGCTTCTTCGTTCAGGGAGAAAAGCTTTCTCAGGAAGAGGGCGTCTTCTTTGATGTAGAACCTGTATCTTTGAAGCTCCTCACTCAGCTTGGTCAGGTAATGGTTCGGAGAGAATATCTCGTTCTCGAGGACTATCTCCTTGAGGGTCGGTTTCTTCAGCCTTATGAACTCCGCCTCCTCTTTTCTCAGCTCCTTCGTCTTCAGGGCGAAGTAGTATATGCCGAGGAGGGGGAAGTCGCCGAAGGGGTTTTCCACGTTCAGCCAGCCTATCTGGAGGAGCTTCGACCTGTAGTCTCCTATCTTCTCCCCGTAGACTTTTAGGAACTCCTCGTACATCCAGAGGGAAGAAAAGAGTATCTGGGGTAGCTTCCTGTAGAAGAGCCTGTCCTCGGAGGTGAGTTCTTGGAGGTTTCTGAAGGCTTCCCTGAAGTTCTTGGTCTCGAGGTTTATGAGGGCGAGGTAGAAGTTGGCTTTTTCTTTATATGTCTCGAAGGGGTCGTTCCTCACGGAAAGCTCGAGGTATAGGATAGCCTTCCTCCAGTCCTTTTCCTTGTAGTAGGAAACTCCGAGGCGAAAGAGGAGGTGGGGGTCTTCCCTGAGGTATGGGTTTACTTCGAGGGTCCTCGTCATGTATTCTATAGCCCTTTTGTATTTTCCCAAGTTGAAGTAGAAAAAACCCATCGTCATCAGGTAGACGTCGAGGTAGTCTTCGGGGACTCCCTCCCTTCCGAGTTCCCTCAGGTAGGTGAAACCCTCTATGCTACCCGAGAGGGCTGAAGCGTAGCCGTATTTTATCATGTATTCGGGTCTCTCCGTTTCACCGTATAGGTTCGCGTATATGTTTCCCGCACTCTCATACCACTGGAGGAGGAGGTAAGAGTCAGCCACGAACTCCCTTTGGACGTGGATGAACCTCGGAACCTTGTAGTGGAAGGGATACTGGTTCAGGTAGCCTACCGAGGCGAGTATACCCCTCCTGCTCCCCGAAGCGTAAGAGTAGAGGGCGTAGCTCTTTCCGAGGTAGAGGTAGGCAAGCTCTCCCGGTTCGGACTTCGGGCTTGAGCTGTAAGCCCTTGAAAAGTAAACTATCGCATCCCTATAGTTGGAGACCTTCAAACTTTCCAGCCCTTTTTTTAGATACTCCCTTGCCACCTCCTCGCTTTGCTTCTCCACGTTATAGGAGTAAGCTGATATCAGGGCTACCAAGAGGGCTACCGTTAGCTTTCTCAGTAGAGTTCCCATCCTCCCTTATATTAAACCTATCCCTCCTCACAACCCTTATAACCTTGGGGGCTAGCTCTACGCCGTTTACCCTGAAGCTCTCGAGGGTCACACCTATGCTCTGGAGACTCTGGTAGAGCCTGTAGCTCTCGAGCAAGGAGATCTGGCTCTGGATCTCTTGAGGTGATCTCACCTCTACCGTTAGGTTGCTTTTGTGGAGCTTGAACTTGAGGACGACCTCCTCGATCCTCAGGCTCAACTGTCTCACCTCCTGATGTCTGCCCGGGAGGGGGAGCTTCTCAGGGACTTCCGCCGGTCTCTCTACGGACGGAGTTTCCTGAACCTTCCTGTCGGAAGGAACAGCTTGATGGAGCTGTTGGGTCGGTCCATCCTCCGTAGGTTTTGGAGCCTCCTTCACTACTTGTGGCTTTTGAACCTCCGGTCTTTTGTGGAATACAACCGGTCGATCCTCTCTCTCCTGAGGTCTCAATTCCGGAGCTTTCCTTTCCGGTCTCTCAGGAACTGCTTGAGCTTCCCTTCGCGGGGAAGAGCTTGGATCTTGTTCCCTCCCCTTGATGGGTTTTCCTTCGGTCGGAGGGGCTTCCTGTCTTTCCGGTTCCCTTTGCGGGAACTCGACTTTCGGTATCTCCGCGTTCCTCTTCGGTGGTTGGAGGTGTTCTATTTTGGGAATGGTCTCCCGATCGGGCGGGGGCTTTTTTGTGTCAGCTTCGGGTTCCGGGAGGGGGGATTCTTTCGGGACCTCAAGCTTCAGCACAGGGTTCTTCTCTTTCCTTGAAGTATCCCTTGGGATCGGTGTCTCCCTTACAGGCTCCCTCGGGGTGAAGGTAAGCTTTTCTTTGACCTCCTCAGCTGGTTTCTCCTTAACCTGCGGGAGGTTTGCCTTGATCGGTTCGGGGACCGGATAGTTTAGCTGTTGAAAGGGAACGGGGTTTGTAGGCTTCCGGCGGGGTTTTTCCAAACTTTCCGCTTCTTCTTCAGGCACAGCTTTTAGGACGGTCCTCAGGACCTCCTCGAAGTCTACCTCCTTTTGAACAGGGAGGCTCAGGCTCTCGAGGAGGAAGAGTATTAAGTCGTCTGTGGGGACTTCCTTTAGCGGGTCCACCATCAAATTCTGTATCGGCAGATCCGTTATAATTTTTTGCCCGGATGAAAATACTCGTCCAGAAGTTCGGGGGGACCTCGGTAGGAGACCTCGAGAGGATAGAGAACGCCGCAAGAAAGGTCATAAAAGCCCTCGAAAAAGGTTATAAGGTTGTCGTCGTCTCCTCAGCCATGGCGGGTGAGACGGACTCCCTCATAAACCTTGCCCGCAAGATAACCGACTTTCCTAACGAGAGGGAGATGGACGTTCTCCTCTCCACAGGGGAGCAGAAGGCTGTAGCCCTCTTTGCCATGACCTTGAGGAAGCTGGGTTGTCCTGCGGTTAGCCTCTGCGGTTGGCAGGTCCCCATAGTCACGGACAAGGTCCACACGAAGGCGAGGATAAAGAAGGTGGGGACCCAGAGGATAAGGAACCTCCTCGAAGAAGGTTACGTTCCCGTCGTTGCGGGTTTCCAAGGTGTCACCGAAGACTGGGAGATAACCACCCTCGGGAGGGGAGGTTCCGACACGACCGCGGTCGCCCTCGCCGCGGCGCTCGGAGCTGTCTGCGAGATATACACGGACGTTCCCGGCGTCTTCACTGCGGACCCGAGGATAGTCCCGAACGCTAAGAAGGTCCCTTACATATCCTACGAGGAAATGATAGAACTCGCCTCCCTCGGTGCCAAGGTAATGCAGATAAGGAGCGTAGAGTTCGCAGCGAGGTATGGGGTTAGAATACACGTAAGGAGCAGTTTTTCGGAGGAGGAGGGGACTTGGATCCTGCCGGAGGAGGAGGTCATGGAGAAGGTGGTTGTGAGGGGAGTGACCGTAGAGACCAAGGAGTCGAGGATAACCGTAGTGAGGGTCCCCGACAGACCCGGCATAGCTGCTAAGATATTCAAAGCCCTCGGTGACGCCCACATAGTCGTAGACATGATCGTCCAGAACGTCTCCCACGACGGTTATACGGACATGTCCTTTACCGTAAACAGGGCGGAAGCTCAAAAAGCTGAGGAGATAGTGAGGAAGGTAGCGAAAGAGATAGGAGCTAAGGAGGTGGTGAGGGACGACAGGGTAGCGAAAGTATCCATAGTCGGTCTCGGTATGAGAAGTTCTTACGGGACTGCGGGTAAGATGTTCGAGGTCCTTGCCAGAAACGGCATAAACATAATGGCGATATCGACCTCGGAGATAAAGATCTCCTGCCTGATAGACGAAAAGTATGCGGAGCTTGCTGTGAGGGAGCTTCACGAAGCCTTCATAGAGGAGGAGGACATAGAGGTTGAGAAGGGAGGAGGTTGAAAGGTTACTCAGGAACATAAAAGACCTCAAGGTCCTCGTCGTCGGGGATCTCATGCTCGACGTTTACCTCCACGGGAAGGTGGAGAGGATATCCCCAGAAGCTCCCGTTCCCGTAGTTGAAGTCGTCGGTGAGGAGTTCAGGCTCGGTGGTGCGGGGAACGTGGCGAGCAACTTAGCATCCCTCGGAGCTGAGACCTACGTCGTAGGTGTCGTCGGAGAGGACGAAAGGGGTGAGAGGCTTCTCTCGATGCTGAAGGAAAAAAACATAAAACCGGCGGTCGCTGTGGACAGGAGACCTACTACTGAGAAGATAAGGATCGTTTCGAGATCCCAGCAACTCCTCAGGATAGACAGGGAGGAGAGGAGGAAGGTGGAGGGGAAGGCTCTCAGGTTCATAAGAGAAGCTGTGGCTGATATAGAGTGCGACTGCGTAATAATCTCAGACTACGCAAAGGGCGTGATCACGGAGGAGGTTATGGAGGAGGTAAAGAGAAAGGGTGTGTTCTTCGCCGTGGATCCGAGACCCGTAAACAGGGAGCTTTACAGGGGAGCTAACCTCATAACACCGAACGAGAAAGAATTAAGGGACATGACAGATCCCCTCTCCGAGGAGAGCGTTGAGAAGCTGGGGGAGAGGTTTAAGGAGGAGATGGAGCTTGAGACTCTCGTAGTCACGAGGGGACCGAAGGGCATGACCCTCTTCAGAGAGGAGATAAAGCACTTTCCCGCAAAGGCTAAGGAGGTATACGACGTCACCGGAGCTGGTGACACGGTCGTAGCTTCCTTGGTAGCCTTTCACTTGGCGGGTGCGGACTGGGACACAGCCTGCGAGCTTGCCAATGTATGTGCTGGGATCGTCGTTGGCGAGTTCGGGACCGCTGTTGTGAGACCAGCCGATATCCTCAGGGAGATCGAGCTTGAGAAAAGGGAAGGCTTACGAGGAGAGGGCGGTCGAGTATCTTAAAAAGAAGGGCTACAGGATTCTCGAGAGGAACTACAGGTGCAGAGGGGGTGAGGTGGACGTTATAGCTTTGGACGGTGAGGAGGTAGTCTTCGTTGAGGTGAAGGGGGGAAGGACGGAGGAGTTCGGACATCCGGCTGAGAGGTTTACAAAGAAAAAGCTAAAGCGTATACTCTCCTGTGCTTGGGAGTTCATGGAAAAAAGGGGTTTTAAGGGAAGCTTCAGGGTAGACCTCATCGTTGTATTCGAGGGGAGGGTGGAGCATATGAGGAACGTGGGTATCTATTGAATCACTCGAGGATCTCGAGGACCACCCTCTTCCCCGCCTTCCTTCCCATGGCGGAGAGGAGGGTCCTCAAAGCCCTCGCTATCCTCCCCTGCTTCCCTATCACCTTCCCAAGCTCGGAGGGGTCTACCCTCAGCTCGATCACTATGGTCTTTTCCCCTTCGATCTCGGTGACCTGAACCTTGTCCGTGTTGTCCACGAGGGCTTTGGCAGTAGTTTCGACGATCTCCTTCATAGCGCTCATGAACGCACCTCCTTGGTGGTTTTCTTCTTAAGGACCCAGTAGTCCCCCGACCTCCTCAGCTCGTAACCTTCCGGTATGACCTCATTCAAGATACCCGCCATCTCGAAGACGGTCTTTGCCCTCGTCGCTACCTCCGCCCCCTTCCCTATCCACTCCTTCACTTTTTCTTTTTTCAGCTCTATTATTTCCTTCCTCTTCGGGTCGTAAGTCCCCAGTATGTCTATGTAGTTTCCCTCCCTCGGAGACTTCGAGTCCATGACGACTATCCTGTATACCGGGTGGTTCCTCCTCCCGAACTTAGCGAGCCTTATCCTCACAGCCATCTTTCGCCTCCGAAGACTGGCGATCAATTATATCAGATCCTGAAGGGGAACCTCGGTGTCGGTATCCCCGACATGCCCTTTAGCTTCTTCATGATCCTCTTCATCTCCTCGTAGCGCTTGAGGACCCTGTTCACGTCGGAGACGGTGGTCCCGCTACCTTTTGCTATCCTCTTTTTCCTGCTCATGTTTATTATCCTCGGGTTCCTCCTCTCCTCCGGCGTCATTGAGTTTATGATCGCCTCCATCTTCTTGAACTGCTCCTCGTCAACTTTGAGGTGCCTTATCTGGGCGCCCAAGCCGGGGACCATGGAGAGTATCTTCTCGAGGGGTCCCATGCTCCTTATCATCCTTATGATCTCCCTGAGATCTTCGAGGTCGAACTCACCGGTCATAACCTTCACGGAGAGGTGCTGGGCTTTGTCCTCCGGTATAGATTCCTTTGCCTTCTCAGCGAGGGACTGGAGGTCTCCGAGTCCGAGTATCCTCTGGGCTATCCTGTCGGGGTAGAAGGGTTCTATGTCTTCCATCTTCTCACCCACCCCTATGAACTTTACGGGAACTCCGAGGGCTTCCCTGACCGAAAGGACCAAACCTCCCCTCGCATCCCCGTCCATCTTCGTCACGACGACACCCGTGAGACCTACAGCTTCGTGGAAAGCTTTTGCGGTCTCCAAAGCTGTCTGACCCTGCATAGCGTCCGCAACGTATATCACCTCGGAAGGCTTTACCGCTTCCTTTATAGACCTTAGCTCTTCCATAAGCTCCTCGTCTATGTGGAGCCTTCCGGCTGTGTCGATGAGCAGGTAGTCTATGCCTTCGCTCTTTGCCTTCTCTACAGCTTCCTTCGCTATCTCTACAGCTGAGGAGCTTTCGAAGGAGTAGTAAGGAACGCTTACCTTCTCCGCTAAGCGTTCGAGCTGAACCATGGCAGCAGGGCGTCTCACGTCCGTCGAAGAGACAGCTACGCTGAAGCCCTTTTTCTTTAAGAGGTTTGCGAGCTTCCCGATCGTCGTTGTCTTCCCTGTTCCCTGAAGACCGACGAACAACACGGTTCCCTTTTTTATGTCCTCCCTCTCCCCTCCGAGTATTCCCACAAGCTCCTCGTAGACTGCGAGTATTATCTGGTCCGCCGGAGAGAGGTTTTTTCTCACCTCCTCACCGAGGATCCTTTCCTTCACCCTCTTTAGGAACCTCTTCGTCACCTCGTAGTCGACGTCAGCCTCGAGGAGGGCGAGCCTTATCTCCCTTAAGGTGTCGTTTACCACCTTCTCGGTAATTTTTCTCGTTCCCCTTAATCTTGTGAGCGCACCGCTTATCTTCTCCGTAACCAGTTCGAGCATGTATAAAATAATACCTAAATAAGGGAGGTAGAGGTATGGTTTGGCTCGGTATACTGCTCATCAGCTTTCTGTCTTACGCCTTCGGACCCCATGAAGCTCTCGACTGCCTCGGATGCCACAGCCCCCATTACGCCAAAGCTTACAAACTCTTTAAGGTAAAAAACGAGGTTTATCCGAACCCGAGGACGGGCAAGCCCATCGATGGTATATCCGCCCTTTGTCTCGGATGCCATAACTTGGAAAAGTTCGGCGGTGTGAACATAAGACCTATATTTCTCCACATGACGCATCCCGTTAATATCAAACCGAATCCC
This sequence comes from Aquificaceae bacterium, assembly GCA_015490115.1. GTDB lineage: Bacteria > Aquificota > Aquificia > Aquificales > Aquificaceae > Hydrogenivirga. The sequence continues at coordinate 705 of WFYM01000060.1, read as the reverse complement.
AAGATAGCTCAGGTTCCTCCAAAGTTGTTGAGAGACGGGAAACTTCAGTGTGTAAGCTGTCACGATCCTCATCCTTCAAACCCGAACTGGAAGTATCTGAGGGTCTCCACGAAGGGAGGGACCCAAGTAGGTAAGTTCTGCGCCGTTTGTCATCCGGCGAAGGTGGACTTCAAATACTACAACCTGACCTCTAAAGAAGATATAAAGATCTTCTCTTCCATGAACGAATCGGCGGGAGCGAAGGAGTTTTCCTTAACAGATCCGGACCTTACCATAGAAAACCCGACTCCGGACTACATAAAACCCTTCGGAGAATACAAAAACAGCCTCTCCCCAGCCTATATGTATGTTCCTAATCAGCCGTGGATATATAGCCCAGACCCCAAAAACCTTCCACCAGCTCTTAGGGAGCTTCTGAAGGAGATCTCTCAGGAGGGTTCTCGGTAGTCGTCTATTGGTGCGGGATATATAATTTAAATGCCATGAGCCTTCCCTCCCACGAGGTAAGGGAGCTTTTTCTCGAGTTCTTCGAGAAGAAGGGACACACGAGGGTAAAGAGCGCCTCCTTAGTCCCCGAGGGCGACCCTACTCTCCTTTTCGTGAACGCGGGTATGGTCCCCTTCAAAAACGTCTTCTTGGGACTCGAGAAGAGACCCTACAAGAGGGCTGTCTCCTGTCAGAAGTGTCTAAGAGTCTCGGGGAAGC
>WFYM01000059.1 GCA_015490115.1 Aquificaceae bacterium | reverse complement strand
GTCCGTCGCCCTGTCTATTATCGCGTGGTTTAAGAAAAGGTCGACGAGCTGTGGCACGTCCGCCTCACCCCTCACCACCCTGTTTATTGTCTCCTCTATCCTTTCGTTTATAGGCTTTGTGAGCTGTTCGTAGTATATCTCTATGGTCCTTAGTATGCTCTCCCTGTCGGAGACGAGGACCTCGGGTTCGAGACCGGTCCTTCTCCTTATGAGATCTATCGTGTTCACGTTGAAGGGATCGGAGACCGCAACTACGATCTTGGAACCCTTCACCTCGAGGGGGACGACCTCGAGCTGTCTCGCCGTGTTCTTGTCGATTAACTTGAGTGCTTCGAAGGAGGGTGTGTAAAAGGCGAGGTCTACGAACTCCTTCCCAGCTTGCTTTGCTATCGCCTGTGCGAGTTCCTGAGGTGAGACGAAGGAAAGCTCAACGAGGAGGCTACCCAAACTCTTCCCGTTCAGCTTCTGGACCTCGAGGGCGACCTCCAGCTGTTCCCTCGAGAGGTATCCGAGTTCCTCAAGAAGCTCGCCTATCCTCTTCCTGCTCATCACTTGAACTTGAAGTAAAGTGTGTTGTCACCGGTTGCAAGGGTGTAGTCGTTCTCAGCCCTTATCCAGCCAGAGTTGAATAGACCGTCGTCGTATTTAAGGTCAATGTCCCTCGCTATGTCGTTCGGGACACCCCTGAAGGCTATCCAGTGGAGGGTCAGGTTCTGAAAGGTTATGTAGCCGACAGCTATAGGACCTCCGAAGATGTTAGTGGGGTTCGCCCTTCCCCTTCCCGCTATGAGTTCAGCGAGTCTGAGATGCTCCCAAACCTTGCACTCCTCCGTGTTCGTTATGTCCGTGCATTCGAAGTCGAGGGAACCCGGGTTAGCTGTCTCTATCCTACCGTCCCCGTCACCGTCGATCGTCCCGACGAGGTTCCACCTCTGGGAAGCCTGGTCGTCGTCCCCCGGGAGCTTCCCGTATCTGTCGTAGTATGAATACATGGTAGCCACAAGCTCAAGGTAGAGCCTGTAAGTCCTCTTTATCTGAGCGTTCTTTATAAGCTCCTGACCTTTCAGGATGAAGCCTATAAGTATCCCTATGATTATCAGGACTATCGCGAGTTCGATGAGGGTGAAGCCAGGACTTCCCTTTTGGGAAGTCCTTTTAATTTTCCTCATATTATTTAAGGCTTTTTATCAAAATAGTAAATTATTGCAACTATATTTGTTAAACCTACCCAAGTTGTTGAAGTAGAGTGTGTTATTCCATCCTCAATTAAATTAGTAACAGTACCCGCAGTTGGATCATCAATAGCAGTAGCACCTATAATCACACCCGAACTTGGATTCTCTGAACCATCAAAGGATTTATCAAGAGCTATAGCAAACTCAAGCTCAGCGTCTCCAAAAGTAGTTTGACAGTCCTGAGATACACACATAACAAGTATATTTCTGTCTGGAGCAGTTCCATCGTTACCATAACCAAAGTAAAAATACCACGATGTTCCACCAATTGACACAGAGTGGGTGGAAGGTGACTGAGAAACATTTACATAACAGGTATCAGTAAGCGGATCCGCGTCAATAAGACCATCTGTGTTTGTGTCACCAGGAAACCCATCCAGCTTATCAACGCAGATCCACATCGGCAATTCGTATTTCCTTACCTCATTTATAAACTTCTTGATCCTCGCGTTCTGTATGAGGTCCTGACCTTTGAGGACCATACCTATGATTATCCCGATTATCACGAGGACTATGGCGAGTTCTATCAATGTGAAACCCCTTCCCCTTCTCATGACATGCCTCCTCAAGGCTTCTTGGATATTATATCGGCGGTTCGCTCACCTTTTCAAGGAGAAAATTTTTTAAGGTGTGCCAATATATAAGGTAGATGGGAAGGACGGTAACGGTAGAGATCGGAGAAGGAAGGGGAAGGTCTGTGTTCCTGAGGAGAGCGGGAAATGTCTTTGTCCTTGAAAAGGCTGTAGAGGAAGTCCCGGATATCACTTCGCTAAAAGGCAGGGAAATTCTGGTCTCATACCACCACCCCGACGTACTCATAGAAAAGGTCGAGGTCCCTCCCGTCAAAGACCCGGAGACCCTCGAGGTCCTCATAAAGAAGAAGCTCTCGGAGAGCTTCGAGCTTACCTCCGACTACCTCATAGTCTACAGGCTGATCGAGGTCCAGAGGGAGAGGGCTGTCTACCGCGTCGTAGGCGTGCCGAGGTCGATTTACGAAGGTGCGGACATTGTAAACGAAGAAACCAAGCTAAGGGTCAAGATCTTCGCACCCTCCCTCGTCTCTTTGGCTGGTATATCAAGAAAGGTCGGTGAGGAACTTACAGTCTTTCACGTCTTTGCGGACACGGAGAGGGTCCTCATAACGGTGAGCAGGGGTGACGAGATCCTCTATGCGAGGAGCATACCCTTCGGGGGAGCTGATCCCGAGAGCTTCCTCCTCGAACACGTCAACATGACATACATCTTCGTAGCTCAGAGACAGAACATACCGATAGACCTTATCTTGGTGAGCGGTAAGGCAAAGGACCTCGACAGCTTTTTAAAGGAACTCTCGGAAACGGTCCAGACGGGCATAGCCACTCCCGTTGTTCCTAAGGATATCAGGAACGTAGCACCCGACCGGTTCCACTCCTTTTTGGTCCCCCTCGGCAACCTTTTCCTACATGAAGACTACGACTTCTCACCGAGGGAGGTGAGGGAAAGGAGATGGTTCGCAAAGGCTCTGACGAGGTCCCTCTACCTCGTATACGCGTTGGTTCTCCTACTTTTACCCCTCCTCGGGATCAGGGTCTACGAGTTCGTAAGGGACCTCAGGGATTACGAAGAACAAAAGAAGCTCCTCCTCACGAGGGCAAAAGCCTTCAGAGCCGAGAGGATTGTAAGGGAAGGAAAGCTCGACTACTACAGAACTTACGCGGACCTGATATACAGGTCGAGGGCTTTGAACCCCCTAAATATCCTGAAAGACGCGGGACCCCTCCTCAAAGAGGTAAGGGCAAGCACCTATACCTTAGGGAGTGAAAAGGGAAAGGTATATCTCCTCCTCGAGGTAGACAGGACCTTTCCTTCTTTGGTGGAGCTTACCATGTTCAGGGAAAGGCTCATGAGGACGCTCGAGGGTCTCAAAAAGTCAAAGGGTCTCAGCTACAAAGTAGAGAGGGAAATCAGGGACCTCGAGGGGAGGAGGCTGAGGGTCTCGATAAAGGTGGAGAGGAAAGTATGAGGTTAAGATACGGTTTGTATGTTTTGGGGCTTTTTCTTCTGTTTCTCGCTCTCTTTGAGTTTGTCAGGTTCGGTGAGATGAGGGAGAAGCTCGAAAGAAACAAAAGGGAAGCCCTCAGGATAAGGGCGGAGATCCAAAGGAGGGTTGACAGCCTCGATATGCTGAAGGAAATTGTGGAAAAAAACAACATACCCTCCCTTTCGAGGGAAGAAGCCCTCGAGGTTATGCTCTCTAAGGTAGAGGAGCTAAGGGATCTCTTCGACGTGAGAGTAAGGAGGGACCTCGCCGTAGAGAAGAACGTGCTGAGGATGGATCTCGAGCTTAGCTTCAAGCCAAGGAGCAGAGAGGACCTCGTCTCGAGGATAAAGAAACTGACAGGCTCCGTCTCCCCCGTCCTTCACATATCGAGGATTGAGATAAGGCAGATACCAGAGACGGAGGTCAAGGTCGTGCTTACCGTCTACCAGCCCTTTCTGGAGGTAAAAAGGTGAGGAGGTACATCCTGCTCCTTGTCCTCCCCGTTCCCATCACAGCCCTCCTTTCCTACTACGTCTCCTCCTTCGTCCACGAGAACTTGAAACTTACGGAACCGCTCACGGTTAAAGATGTTTCGGGAATTCCCGATCTTCAGGTAAAGAGTGCGAACTTCGACCCGGAGGTGGTGAACCTGCTCGCCTCGGTAGAGGTGAGGAAAAAGGAGGAGATACCGGTTCAGGTCATGGAAAGACCTGAAAAGCCTCCCCAGTATAGGGTAACCTTCACATACGTGGGCCTCAAGAAGAACTACGCTATCATAAACGGGATGCTCTTTAGGGAAGGGGATCCCGTCTCACCCGACGAGAGGGTGGTTAAAATTACGAGAGAGGGTGTCCTCCTCTCAGGAAGGTGGGGGGAGAGATGGCTAAGGGTAGTGGAGTGATCCTGCTGGTCCTTTGCATTGCGCTTCTTTCCTGTGCCACCAAAACCACGGCAAAGAAGGAACCAAACGACCCGCCCCCACCTCGAACTCCTGAGGTGAGGATC
>WFYM01000058.1 GCA_015490115.1 Aquificaceae bacterium | reverse complement strand
TAGCCAAAGCCCTAGGACTGCGGAAGGAAGAAAGGAAGAAGCTGAAGAAAATTTTGAGGAAGCTAAAAAAGGAGGGGAAGGTCCAAGTCGTAAAGGGCAAGTTCAGGGCTGTTAAGGAGGACAGGGTTGTCGGGAGGGTGGTCCCGCACCCTGCCGGCTTCGGCTTCTTAGAGGTGGAGGGTTCAAAGAAGGAGGTGTTCATACCCCCCTTCGAGATGCAGAAGGTCTTCGCCGGAGACCTCGTGAGGGCGAGGATCGTCGAGTTCAAGGGGAGAAAGGAGGTTAGGATAGAGAGAGTCCTAAAAAGAGCAAAGCACGAGATAGTGGGTAAGGTGAAGAAGGGGGAAGGTCCATGCACCCTCATACCCCTCGACGACAACGCACACCAAGTTCTTCTCCTCGGCAGGAGAGACTGCTCTAAAGTTGAAGATGGGACCGTTGTCGTCGCCCGCGTGACCCACTTCCCCACCGAGAGGTCCCCGGCTAGGGCTAAGATCAAGGAGGTCATAGGTCACCCCGAGAAGAGGTTCATAGCCATAGACCTGATAATAAGGAAGTATAACCTGCCCACCTCTTACCCCGAGGAAGCCCTGAGGGAGCTTGAAAGTCTCCCCTCCCGAATTCCCGAGGAGGAGCTAAAGAGGAGGAAGGACCTCAGGGACCAGATATGCTTTACCGTTGACCCTGAGAGGGCGAGGGATTTCGACGACGCGGTTGCGATAGAACTCACCGAGGAGGGCTACTACAGGCTCTTCGTCCACATAGCTGACGTCACTTACTACCTTAAAGAAGGCACAGCCCTCGACAGGGAAGCCTACAGAAGGGGCTTTACCTTTTACCTCCCCGACAGGGCTATACACATGTTACCCGAGAAGCTCTCCGCTGACCTTTGCAGTTTAAGACCGAAAGAGGACAGGCTCGCTGTTACCTGCGAGATGGTCTTCGACACGGAGGGGAACCTCCTCTTTTACGACATATACGAGAGCGTCATAAGGAGCAAGGCGAGGCTCACTTACAACGAAGCCCTCTCCCTCATAGTAGGAGATCCCACCCTCGAGAAGAAGTATCCCAAGCTCGTCGAACCCTTAAGGCTCATGGAGGACCTCTACAGGATCCTCAGCAGGAAAAGGTGGGAGAGGGGTAGCATAGACTTTGACCTTCCCGAAGCTGAGGTCATAGTGGACGAATTCGGGGAGCCTACAGCTGTCGTCCCCTACGAGAGGCACATAGCCCACAGGATAATAGAGCATTTCATGATATCGGCGAACGAGACCGTGGCGAAACATTTGGAGAGTCTCGGATACCCTTGCCTCTACAGGGTCCACGAACCTCCCGATCCCGAAAGGGTTGAGAACCTGCTGGAGATCCTCTCCGGCATAGGATACGAGGTTAAAAAGCCAAAAGAATACACCCCAAAGTTCTTCCAGAGGATAATTGAGGACTTCGAGGGGAGACCCGAAGAACAGCTGGTCAGGTTCCTTACCTTGAGGGCTATGAGCAGGGCAAGATACAGCCCCGACAACCTCGGACACTTCGGACTCGCCTCCGATGTCTACGTCCACTTCACCTCACCCATAAGGAGGTATCCGGACGTCATAGTCCACAGGATACTTAAAAAAGCTCTCAGGGGTGAGGACTTAGACTACGGGAGGTGGGTGGAGTATCTGGAGGAGGCGGGGGAGCATCTCTCGGAGCAGGAGAGGCTCGCGGACGAGGTGGAGTGGGAGGCTATAGACGTCTTGAAGGCGAGGTATATGAAGTCGAGGATAGGTGAAGTCTTCGAGGGGATAATAACCGGCGTCACGTCTTTTGGCTTTTTCGTTGAGATAAAGGAGACCTTGACCGAGGGTTTGGTGAAGGTCTCGACGCTAACCGACGACGACTACGTCTACGACGAGCCTGCCCACAGACTGGTGGGAGTGAGGACCGGGAAGGTTTACAGGCTCGGGGATACGGTAAAGGTCAGGGTCCTCTCGGTGGACGAAGAGAGGGGAAGGGTTGACCTTACCTTAGCCGAAGATAGTCGAGGATGATCCTCTTGTGGTCGAAGACGAGCCTATCGAGCGGTATCTCCTCGAGCTTGAAGACCTTTACTTCTTTGGCGTCCGTTCCAGCCCTCGGCTCCCCTTCAGCGTCACCGAAAAAGACGACCGAGACAACGTGGAACCTCGGGTCCCTTTCAGGTTCGGAGTAAACGCCGAGGAGTCCTTTGAGCTTGACCTCGAGTCCCGTCTCCTCCTTCACCTCCCTCACAGCAGCTGACTCGACCGACTCCCCCACCTCAACGAAGCCTCCCGGTATGGCGAGACCTATTGGGGGGTTCTTCCTCTCGACGAGGACTATACCCTTTAACCTTTCCCCCTCCCACAGGCGGACTATGACGTCGACCGCGAGGTAAGGTGTCCTTATGCTCATTAAAAAAGATTATAAAAAGGGGGCGAAGGGGGCGCGGAGCTTGTCAGGGGTATCCGGGACCGGACTCCACCCTCACGGGAGGGTATGCCCTTGTGTTGTCACCGGGTCTTAAGGTGTATCCCCTGTACATGTATATGGCGTAAGCTTCGAGAGCCTTCATCTCCTCGCTGTCTTCGGGGAGAGCCTTCCCCTCCAATGGTCTCTCTATGCACCAGTTTATCATCTCCCTCAAGGTAGCTACCTTTCCCACGTTGTCCTGAAACTTGGGGAAGGTGTGGGGGTTGGTGTTGGCAGCGTCGGGGTGGCAGTTGGCACATGTGAGTCCGTTCTTCCCGAGCTTAGGGCTGTGCCAAAGCTCGTCCCCCTTCTTGACGAGGGCTATAAGCTCTTCGTTCATGAGCTTGAGGTCTTCCTCGGTAAAGGGCTTCCTCGCCTCAGCTGTGTTGAAGATGAAGCTTATACCGAGACCGAGGACGGAACCAGCTCCGAGGAGAGCCAAGGTCTTTAGACCCCTCATCCTTGCCACCTCCCTTTCATAGTGGGACACCGTCCTTTATGTCCTCGGGTATGAGGTCAGCCCAAGTGTGGTACTTCATGATCCCGAGGAAGGTGTCGTCTATGAAGGTGCTTGCGAAACCGACCCCATCGTATATGTCGCCGGGATCGACCCTCAGCATCCTTATCTTGGGGAAGGGAAGCTCAACTGGCGGATAGGGCCAAGGCCAAGCGGTCGCCAAGTTGCCTATGTGGACCATGTTACCCGTCTTGTTGTAGACGACCTGGTGGACGTGTCCGTGTATGGCTATCACCTTCTCGAACTTAGAAAGGATCTCCCTTATCTGGGGGGCGTCCTCCGTTTGGAAGTTCCACCTGGGGTAGTAGTCCCAGAGGGGTGAGTGGGTGAAGATCACTATCGGGGTGTCCGGGGAGAGGTTCTTGACGTCTTTTTCCAGCCACTCGAGCTGCTCTTCCCTCACACCCCAAAGACCGCATATATGACATTCTAACTCCGCTATGGCGAGCATCCTCTCCCAAGGTGACATGTTCCTCGCCGTCCAGTAGTCCCTCACGAGTATCGAGTTCATGCCTATGAAGTGGACGCCCTTGTGGTCGAAGGACCAGTAAGGTCTCCCGAACATCTCCTTCCAAGTCTTCCCCATGTCGAGATACCAGTCGTGTTCGCCGGGTATTATCCTGTAGGGTATGCCGGCCTTTTTTAGCCTGTCGAGGTATCTCTTCCCCTTTTCGAGTTCCTTTACCTTCCCGAACTGGGCGAGGTCCCCTATGAAGAGGACGAAGTCGGGCTTCGGTCTCATGTTGATTATGTCGTTTATAGCCCTCTCGAAGGTCTTGTCGAACCTGTGGTTAGGCATCTCGTAGAGGTGGGCGTCGCCTATAACGACGAACCTAAAAGGCGTTACCTTGGACCTCTTCGTTGTCTTGGCTTCCGTTACGTTAACGACACCGAGGAGCGGAGAGACAGCCCCGGCTGTGAAAGCTGCAACGCCCGCCTTCGCTGAGACTTTTAAAAACTTCCTCCTCGAAATTCCCCTCATCTTATCCACCTCCCTTCGCGATTTCTCCTTCATAAGGAGGAAGCTCAGGCTCCTCAACGTAAGGGATGTTTTCACAGGTCAAAGCTTCCAAAAATGCTTTTAACGCCCTCTTCTCCTCCTCGGTCAGGTTTAAGGGTTTTAGGAGGGGGGACTTGTTGGGGACGTCACCCCCTCCCCTGTTGTAGAACTCGATCACCTCGTCGAGGGTCTTGAAGACGCCGTTGTGCATGTAGGGGGGTGTGAGGGCGACGTTCCTCAAGGTGGGTGTCTTGAAGGCACCTTTGTCCTTTTCCTTCTTGGTTATGAAGTATCTGCCGAGGTCCCTGTCGAACCTCTCCGGATCTTTGAACCCAGCTTGCCTTATGACGAAGTTCCTCGTAGCCCTCACGAGGGCGTCGTCCTCGATCTTGTTCTTCGGGACTCCCGTCACGTGGAACTTGTTGTCGGTGAAGTTGGGTCCGTTGTGGCACTTCACGCATCCGGCTTTTCCTACGAAGAGCTTCATCCCCTTTATCTGGAGTTCATCCATGGCGTCCTTTTCACCCCTCATATACCTGTCGAAGGGGGAATCGTTGCAGACTATGGTCCTTTCGAACGCTGCTATGGCTTTGGCTACGTTGTCTATGTTTATCGGGTCTTTGTCCTCGGGGAAGGCTTTTTTGAAGAGTTCCCTGTACTTTGGTATCGACTTTAGCCTCTCTACGAGCAGGTCGTAGTTCATGTTCATCTCGAAGGGGGAGGCTATGGGCTTTTTAGCCTGCTCTTCGAGGGTCTTTACCCTCCCGTCCCAGAACATGAGGGTGTTATAGGCGACGTTTAGGACGGTCGGTGAGTGTCTGAAGTGCTTGTTTTCGGGGTATGCGGGGGACATAACCCTCCTCTTTCCCCAAGCGTGGTTAGGGTCGTGGCAGGTAGCACAGGAGACGCTACCGTCACCCGAAAGCCTCGGGTCGAAGTAGAGGAGCTTCCCGAGTTCTACCTTAACTGGAGTTGTCGGGTTGTCTTTCGGCTCCGGTGGTCTGTCGGGGAGGGGTCCTATGGTGGGAGCTTTCTTCGAGTCCGCGTAGTTAAGGAGCAGACCTACGAGAAGGGTAGCGAGGATTCCCCTCCTCATCCTTCCACCTCCTTTTCACCTGAGTTCGAAGACTACGCGGGAGACTCCTTCACCCGAAACATTCACCGTAGCCGTCCTCTCCCCGAAGCCCTCGTGCCAGACCCTCAGTTTGTATTCTCCGGGAGGAAGACCTGTGATCCTGAAGTTTCCGTTTTCGTCGGTGATCGCGAAGTACGGGTTCTCCACAACTACAGCCCAAGCCTTCATCCACCCGTGTATGTTGCAGGTCACCTCAACGACACCGGGTTTTGTGAGCTTTACCCTGTCCACCATGCCCTTCTTGGGCTGGGAGAGCTGGAATATGGTCTCGAAGTCTTGAACTCCGTTGGCTTCATGCTTCGTAGCGTCCCTGTTCTCTATCTCGAGGTAGGAACCCGCGGTGAGGACCACAACCCTCGGGAAGAACTCACACCTCTCTTGGACGAGTCTTGCGTTCCTTTCCGCCTTTTCCCCAACGCCTTCGACGAAGACGACCGCGTTCTTGACACCACCTTCCTCGGAGATCTCGTATACCCTGTCTATCTTATAACCTCTGCCGCAGACCTCCTTGTCCTTGGTTATGAGCTTCCTTTTGTTTTTTAGCTTCCTCTTCCCGACGTAGACGACCCTTCCCTCTATTACTCCTTTCCCTTTTCCCTTTGCGAGGGCGAGCTTCTGACCGAACTCCTTCACATACCTCACCGAGTAGTGGGAACCCTCTTGGAGTCCGAAGGAAAAGCCCGTGAGGAGAGCTGCGGATAAGACAATAGCTCGTTTCATCTCCTACCTCCTCTCCTTTGCTAATATTTCTTTTATGAACCTATAGGCAAATGATAATTGTTTGCAATAAGACCTACTAATGGGTCCTATAAGCCCCCCTTAGCGGGTGGTAAAATAACCCACATGCGTGTCCCCCTCTCTTGGATAGCTGAGTTCGTTGAGATAGAGGGAAGGGACCCCGAGGAGATAGCTGAAGTTTTGTCTCTGAGAAGCGTGGAAGCTACGCTCGATACATTCGGAGCGGACATAGAGGGGGTCCGCTTCGGCAAAGTTGTTGAGGTAAAGCCTTTAGAGAACCTCCTGCTCATTAAGGTGGACCTCGGGAAACACGGTATC
>WFYM01000057.1 GCA_015490115.1 Aquificaceae bacterium | reverse complement strand
TCGTATAGCTCCTCCGGACTCGTGTATATCTGGTGGATCTCGGGACCGCTCTGGACGTCCTCAGCACCTGCCTCCACAGCCTTTTCAAAGATCTCCTCCTCGGAGATATCTTTAGCGGGGACCTCTATGTAACCCTTCCTCTGAAAGAGGTAAGAGACGCAACCCGAAGACCCGAGGCTCCCACCGTATTTCGAGAAGGTGTGCCTTATTTCGGAGGTCGTCCTGTTCCTGTTGTCCGTAGTCGCTATGACCATAACCGCAACACCGCCCGGTGCGTATCCCTCGTATATAACCTCCTCAAAGGCTTCCCCCTCTATCTCTCCCGAACCTTTCTTTATAGCCCTCTCTATAGTTTCCCAAGGCATGTTCGCTCTTTTTGCTTGCTCTATGGCGGTTCTCAACCTCGGGTTGAACTCGGGGTTCGGACCGCCGAGCCTAGTCGCCACGGTTATCTCCCTGATCAGCTTCGAAAAGAGCTTTCCCCTTTGGGCATCGAGCTTAGCCTTTTTGTGCTTTATCTGTGCCCAGTGGCTGTGTCCAGCCATACCTTCGACCTCCAAATAAATAATTTACTTCTACCAGCTTACCTTAAAACTCAGGAGATAGCTCTCCCCCTTGCTCAGGGACAAGGTATATCTATTTGTGAAGGTAAAGGTTATACCGAGTGAAAGGAGTGCGGAACCCACAACGTCTATAGGCCAGTGCTTCTTAGCCTCTATCCTGCTCAGACCTACAAGACCAGCGAGTATAAGGGAAGGCAGACCGTATTTCCAGCCGTATCTTCTCTGAAGGAACCACGCACCGGCGAAGGCTGAAGAGGCATGACCCGAAGGAAAAGACTGTCCACCTCCGTTCGGTCTTGGCAAATCCAGAGCGTATTTCAAGGTGTAGGTCGTTCCCATAGTTACCGAATAAGACTTCAGAAAAGAGAGGGTTCCTTCATTATCATTTTTTACTAACGTCAATGTAAAAGCGTAAAGGGGTATGGCTATTTGAAATATATCCCCGTAAGTTTCGAAGGCACTCCTCTCCTGCGAGAAGCCTTGGCAAAAGAAAAAGGCTCCCAAGATAATAAGCCTTTTTCCCATGGATTTGCAATAATATACTGCATGGAAAATCTCAAAGAGTTCAACCCCTACCTCTCCTACAAGGGGGGGACCCTTTACATCGAAGGTGTCTCGGTCGGAGAACTCGCGGAGAGGTTCGGAACACCACTTTACGTCTACAGCGCTTCTTATATAAGGGACAGGGTAAGGGCATATTACGAAGCCTTCCCGGGTTCCCTCGTCTGCTACGCGGTCAAGGCTAACTTCAACCCTGAGATCATAAGGGTAGCGGGAGAGGAAGGGGCAGGAGCTGACATAGTCTCAGGGGGTGAGCTTCTCTTCGCCCTCAAAGGAGGAATACCGCCGGAGAAGGTGGTCTACGCGGGAGTCGGGAAGACGGAGAAGGAGATCGAGCTTGCCCTCGAGAGAGGCATCCTCATGTTCAACGTGGAGTCGGAGGAGGAGCTTTACATCTTAGACACCGTAGCGAGTAAGCTGAAGAAAAAAGCCCGGATATCTATAAGGGTGAACCCCGACGTCGACCCGAAGACCCACCCTTACATAGCTACAGGTCTTAAAAAGAGTAAGTTCGGCGTGGACATAGAAAAGGCGAGGGAACTCTTCAGGAGAGCTAAGGACCTGAAGAACATCGAGCTTGTCGGTCTCCACTGTCACATAGGTTCCCAGATCTTGGAGGTCTCCCCTTATTCGGAGGCGGTTAAAAAACTCGCCGAGCTTTGGAGGGACCTCCTGAGGGAGGGCTTCGAGCTTAGGTATATGGACGTGGGAGGGGGTCTCGGCATAAAATACAGACCTGAAGACAAAGAGCCGACCCCAAAAGATCTGGCAAAAGCTGTAAAACCCCACCTCGAAGGTCTCGAACTCACCCTGATCTTGGAGCCGGGAAGGTCCGTGGTCGGCAACGCGGGAATACTTGTGACCCGCGTCCTCTTCGTAAAGGAGAAGGAGAGGAAGAGGTTTATCATAGTGGACGCTGGTATGAACGACTTGATAAGACCTTCGATTTACGACGCCTATCACCACATAGTTCCCGTAGAGGACAAGGGGGAGGGATACACTATAGCTGACGTCGTAGGACCGATATGCGAAACCGGAGACTTTCTCGCCAAGGACAGGAGGCTGAAAGAAGTGAGGAGGGGAGACCTTCTCGCAGTTCTCTCCGCAGGAGCCTACGGTTTTTCCATGTCCTCCCACTACAACGGGAGACCGAGACCAGCCGAGGTCCTCGTAGAGGGTGACTCCTACAGGGTTATAAGAAGGAGAGAAACATACGAGTATATACTATATGAAAAAGATTATTGAAAAGGAAGGAGAAGTTCTCTATATTTATAGCCATGAAGACCGCTGAGGAGAAGCTAAACCTCTTCATAGAGAGGTGCAGGAAAGAGGGGCTGAAGATAACACCCCAGCGTGTGGCGGTTTACGAGATACTCCTGAGGTCCGAAAACCACCCTACAGTGGAGGAGATATACGAAGAGGTTAGGAAAAAATACCCCTTCGTCTCGCTCGCTACAGTATACAGGACCGTGGAGACCTTGGAGCAGATGGGACTCGCAAAGAAGGTCTGCTACTGGGGAAGCTCGGCAAGATACGACGCGAACACGGACGAACACCACCACCTCATATGCGTAAAGTGCGGTGCTATAAGGGACGTATACATAGACAAAAGCATAGCCATACCGGAGGAGCTTGAAGGTTTCAAAACAGAAGGATACTCTGTCAACATCTACGGACTCTGTCCCGACTGCAGAAAAAAGGCTCAGCCCTCCACGTAAACTCCGATTTTCCTGAACTTAGCAAGCCTCTCCTTGACGAGCTGATCCGGGTCTTTGGAGCAAAGCTCCTTCAGGAACTTCTTTATTACGTAACCCACCCTGTAAGCTGTCCTCCTGTGGTCCCAGTGAGCAGCTCCGAAAGGTTCGGGAATAACACAGTCAACGACGCCGAGTTCTTTAAGGTCACGGGCTGTGAGCTTTAGGGCTTTCGCAGCTTCCTTTACCCTGCTCTGGTCCTTCCAGAGGATCGCAGCACAACCCTCAGGTGATATCACCGAGTAGTAGGCGTTTTCCAATATAGCTATCCTGTCCGCCACGCCTATAGCCAAAGCACCTCCGCTTCCCCCCTCCCCTATCACGACGGTAATCGTCGGGACCTTTAGCCTGCACATGGTAAGCATGCTCTCCGCTATCGCCTCCGACTGCCCCCTCTCCTCAGCCCCTATACCCGGGTAAGCTCCGGGCGTGTCTATGAATGTAATTAGGGGCATCCTGAACTTCTCCGCCAGCTTCATAACCCTCACCGCCTTCCTGTAACCTTCCGGGTGGGGCATGCCGAAGTTCCTCTCTATCTTCTCTTGAGTTCCCCTCCCCTTCTCGTGACCCACGACAGCTACGGGCTTTCCCCTAAAATAGGCAAAGCCCGCAACTATAGCCTTGTCGTCTCCGAACTTCCTGTCGCCGTGGATCTCGACAAAGTCGGTGAAGATATACCTTATGTAGTCTGAAGTGTGGGGTCTCCTCGGGTGCCTCGATATCTGGACCCTCTCCCAAGGGGATAGGTTCCTGTAAGTTTTCTTTGCCCTTTCCCTGAACTCCCTCTGGAGCTTCCTGAGTTCCTTTTCCACCTCTTTCCTTCCGAGCCTCAGGATCCCTTTCAGGTTGTCTATCTTCTCCTTGAGTTCGAGGAGCTTCTTCTCGTATTCAAGATACATACCGAAGTTCCGTTATTATACAACAGGGGGAAGGGAAATATTT
>WFYM01000056.1 GCA_015490115.1 Aquificaceae bacterium | reverse complement strand
CCGAAGAGGAGCAGGAGGTGAACTAAGGTAGCTTTGAGGAGCGGTCTCTCTATTAAAGCTCCGGCTACGACCGGGATCATCTGGAAGAGGGCGCCTACCATCGTCATCCCGGCAAAGCCGAGCGTATACGTGTGGACTATGGCTGGGAGGCTGAGCTTTCCCGTGAGGAACATGTAGATGCTGAGGAGGATCCCAAAAACACCGAAGAGGCAAGCTGTGGCAAAGAAGCGGGCGACTATGCTGAAGGGCGGGAGGAAGAGGAGGTTTAAACTTCCCGTCATACCTCGCCGAGTTGGGAGAGCCTCTCCACCACCTCCTCCCTGTCGAGGTGCTGGTCCGACATAGGGTAGAGTATCTGCTCCTCCTTCATGTTGTGTTGCTGTATGAGAACCATAAGGGACTCACCAACCGAGAGGAACTCCTCCTTGTTCCTGTTTCTTAGAGCCTCCTCGAGCCTCTCGAGCATCTCCCTAACCTGCTGGTGTTCGAACCTCATCACCTGCGTGGGTCCCATGGTGATACCAGTCCTCGCTTCGAACTCGGGAAAGAGGATCTCCTCCTCTTTCCTGAAGTGGAGGAGGGTCTTCTCCTTGAAAGCGCTAAAGAGCTTCTTTGCCTCCTCCCACCTTCCTTCGGAAACAGCCTTCTCAGCGTCAGCGTAGAACTGGTCACACCTCCTGTGTTCCTCGGTAAGATACTGAGTTATGAACATAACACACCTCCATGAGTGAACACTTATTTAATATAAACCACTTATGAGGAAAAGCCCTCTATCCTCCGAATAAGTTATGACCAAGCTCGAAGAAGGTTCGAGGTTTCTGTGGAGACGGAAGCTGTAAGCTTTTTCCGGAAAAGCGGTTTCCCTTATCCTAACCTCGACAGAGTGGACACCCGGGCTTACGAGGAACTCTTCGTAAACGTATATGGAGGCGTCCCTCCTCATACCCCTCGGGTTGTAAACCTTTTCGAGGAGAACCTTCCCGTCAACGGTGAGAAGGACCTCTATAGGAGACCTCTCGACTACGACCCTCTCGATAGCCCTCATGTGCTTCAACTTACTGTAAGTTCTCGCCTCCTTCTTCACAGGTGAGGATCTGTATTTGAAGGAGAGGACCACAAGGGACATGTCCTCAGGGTAAAAGCTCATCCTGTCGACGGTGAGGGGGTAAAAGGTGAGAAAGGGAAGGGCTAAGATCCCTCCACAAACGACGTGGTTGATCTTGTTCCTTGAAATTACCCTCACCTCCTCCGGAAACTTCCCTCCCCTTATCTCCTCGAGGAAGTCCCTTACGAGATCCTCCGCACCGCCCACCCTCGGGACCTCCACGATCCTCACCCTTCCCCTCGGCAGTGTTTTGAGGAGCCTCGGTCTCCTTTTCCCGAGGAACCTCTCCTCCGTCCAGAGGACCCCTTCCCTGAAGTAGCAGTCGGGACCGTCGCAGGTGATCACCATAACCCCTCCCGAGAGCTTCAGGATCTCCCTCATCCACACTGTGTTCACAGCACCCGCACAGGGAAGTGTAAAGACCAAAACACCCTCCCTTTCCTTTACCTCCGCTGAGAAGGGACACCTGAAAACTACGAGGTCGGGTCTTTTTTCAGATATCCTGCCCACCATCTCCGCGTAAGGGACCGTGGAGACGGTGCTTGCACCGTAGGTGCAGGAGGCTATGCATATACCGCAACCTGCACACCTGTTCTCCAAAACGACAGCCTTCTTCTTGTCTTCGACCCGCTTCATGTATATAGCTTCGTATGGGCAGTCTATAAAGCACTGCTCACAGCCCTCACACTTCTCCTCCGCTATGACGGGAGGCGGGTTCCTCCTCCCCTTTATGAGCCACGGGAAGACGGCAAGAAGCCCGAATATACCGATGAATATCAACCAGTTCACGTTCAAAGGAAAAACTTTAAATAGGGGATAACCTGTAAGGTAGAACCAGTCCAAGCTCATCGAGAAGGGGACCTTTCCGAGGTCAGCGGGCGGATCGCTCTTTGCGGGGAAGAGGACCGAGACCGCGATGAGGTAAAGTGTGACGAGAACGGTGATGTATTTAGGGGGAAATATCCTCGGTCTTGAGATCCTCATCACGTGAACCCAGAGGGTAAAGATAAGGAGCAGTGTAACAGCTATGTGACCGAATAGGAGTATCCTGAAGAGACCGCTTAGATACTTGACGTCCGTCCCGAGGAAGGCGCTCATCAGGGAGTGTCCGAAAATAGGTATCACGCTGAAGAACTTGGCGGTAAGTATGCCTATCAGCTGAGCCTTTTCGTCCCAAACGAGGAGGTATCCGGAGACGCCTATAGCCCAAAAGATTATTAAAGTGGAAACTCCCGATACCCAAGCTACCCACCTGAAGAGCCTGAACCTGTCGGTGAGTATCATGTGGAGCATGTGGAGGACCGCGAAGAGTATGAGACCGTCCGAGGAGTATCTGTGTAGGCTCCTCATGAGGCTCCCGAGGAAGGAGGAGGAGATAGCCTCTACGGAACCGTAGGCTCTCCTCGGATCCACATCGTAGAAGAAGAAGAGGTATATCCCGGAGACTACGTCTACTATAAGGAGAAATACGGCTATCGCACCGAGGTAGTAGATGGGGTTCAGCTTTGAAGAGTAGAAACCGCTGAGGAAGTAAGAGAGTCTCTGGATCAGTCTGTAGGCTCTTCCGGGACCTATTATCTCCATTCTCCCCTCCTGAGAGTGATTACATACTTACCCACTACATTAAATTAAGAAAAACTAACCCTTTAATCATAAATATTCCTTATGACCCGCATTAAGAACTTTTATAGAAAATTGAGTAAGGGGTCATAAACTAACATATAGAGGTGAGTGAATAAGCATTTACGGAGGTGGAGAGAGATGAGCGAGGAGAAAAAGGTTCCCTTTCTCCAGCTGGTCTTCGACGACTTCATACTCCTCCTCTTCCTCGGAGTTGCTGTATACGCGGTCTCCTATCTGATATGGGGTCTCATAGAGATAGCTTGGACCCCGCCCATACCTGAGGAGATCAAGCAGGCGCTCTTAGGGAGGTGAGAGCCATGGCACTTCTACCTCCTAAGGAAGGCTGGTTTCAAAAGAAGGTAGCCAAGGACGAGAAGATCTGGATGGCGCTCGCCTTCGTGGTCTCGGTCTTCCTCTTCTTCTGGATGATCATATGGCACGTATACGCGAAGCAGAACCCCTCCTTCGTCACCTACAGGACCACGCCCGAGGAGTTCTACCAGCTCACCCAAGCCTTCATAGAAAAATACAAGGTGGGTGAGGAGAACGGGATACCTGTTGTGAAGCCACCTCCGGGTAGCGACGTCTTTCTCTTAGCCCGCCAGTTCAGGTGGGAGCCTGTCCTCGTCCTGAAGAAAGGTGAGGAGTACAGGTTCCACATATCCTCCCTCGACGTCCTCCACGGCTTCTCCCTCCAGCCTGTGAACATGAACTTCATGGTCTACCCCAAATACGACTACGTCCTCACCTTCAGACCCACCTCCGCGGGAGAGTTCTACATAGTCTGCAACGAGTTTTGCGGTATAGGTCACCACATGATGATCGGGAAGATAATCGTCGAGGAGTAAGGAGGTGTGAGTCATGGCTGTGGCAACGCACGGTGGTGAGCATTTCTTCAGGACCTGCGATGTTACGGGCTTTAAGGTGGACACCAGGGCGGAGAAGATAGCCAAGGTGAACGCTGTAATGGCTGTCGTCTCCTTCCTGATAGCTGTGATAGCTGCGCTTCTTCTTGTCCTCACACGTTGGCAGATGATCCACCTCCTCCCAGTTGACTGGTATTACAGGGTCCTTACCCTCCACGGACTCGACGCTCTGGTGTTCTGGATAATCTTCTTCGAGCTTGCAGCTCTTGTATTTGCCTCTACCGCTTTCCTGAACACGAGGATGTCCTCCCCCTTCGTGGGGTGGGTGGGAACGGTCCTCGCCATAGTAGGCTTTCTGCTCGTAAACTACATGATCCTAACGGGTAACGCTGACGTCCTTATGACCTCCTACGCGCCACTCAAGGCTCACCCGGGCTTTTACCTCGGGATGATACTCTTTGCGGTGGGAGCTTTGCTCATAGTCTCTACTTTCTTCGCAAACCTTATGATCTGGAGGAGGGAAAACCCGGGACAGTCCCTTCCCCTTTTCGTCTACGGGCTTATGGCTGCGGCTATCATAGCTGTGATAACCATAGTCTCGGGAGCGATCATATACATACCCACCTTCCTCTGGTCCCTCGGGATAATAAAGGACATAGACCCTGCGGTTTACAAGCTCGTCTGGTGGGGTCTCGGACACCCCTCCCAGCAGATAAACGTCTCAGCCCACGTTGCTGTCTGGTATCTTCTTGCCTTCCTGACGGTCGGGGGGCAGTCGATAAACGAGAAGATAAGCAGGTTCGCCTTCATACTTTACATAGTCGCCATCAACGTTGCTTCAGCTCACCACTTACTCGTTGACCCTGCGGTCAGCCCGGTTTGGAAGGTCTGGAACACGAGCTACGTGATGTACCTCGCTGTCTTCGCCTCCATGATCCACGCCTTCGCCGTCCCTTCAGCCATCGAGGTAGCCCAGAGGAAGAGGGGCTACACGAAGGGACTCTTCGAGTGGCTAAAGCGCGCACCTTGGGGCAACCCAGCCTTCTCAGGACTCATGCTCTCGATGATAATCTTCGGCTTCATAGGAGGCATAACGGGAGTTGTGAACGGTATGGAGCAGACGAACATCATAGCCCACAACACCCTCTCAGTTCCCGGACACTTCAAGGGTGCTGTTGTAGGCGGGACTACCCTCGCTTTCATGTCGGTGACCTACTACCTCATACCATTGCTCTTCAGGAAGAAGATAGCCTTCTACGGTCTCGCAAAATACGTCCCTTGGATATTCGGGATAGGTGTTGCCATCTTGGCGGTTTCCTTCTACATACTCGGTGCTTTCGGTATACCGAGGAGGCACTGGGACATAACCTTCTCCGGGGGTCCCTTCACCTTCACCTACAACCCCGTCACCGACTTCTTCTGGGCGCTCTTCGCGATAGGCGGTGTGCTTGCCGTGATAGGTGCTTTGCTTTGGATAATTCAGGTGGTCGTCTCCGTTTTCTTCGGTCAGCCCTTCAGGGGACCTCAGGACCTCCAGATACCCATAGCTGAACCCGTTGAGATGGACGAAGAACACAAGGGCTTCGCAGCTCCGGGAACCTTCGTCCTCGTCCTGATCTTCATAGTCGCCTTCGTCATATTCGTAGCCCTCAACTACGGATGGCTCTCCGTTATGTGGGAGGTGAGATAGCCCATGGCTCCCCTCCTTGTCCCCCTCCTTCTTTCCCTCCTTTTTTACACAAACGCAAAGGACCTTTCCCCGGACGCCGAGAAGGTAATAGGAAGATACGTCCCAGACGTTAGCCTCACCCTCGAAGACGGAAGTGTAAAGAGACTGAGCGAGGTCTCCGAGGGGAAGGTCCTTCTCCTTTCCTTTATCTACACTAAGTGTTCCTCAGCTTGTCCGATGATAGTGAGGGGGATAGAGGAGGCGACGAGGGATGTAAGGGGGGTTAAGGTTCTCCTCCTTGACTTCGACGAGAGGGACAAGCCTAAAGACCTAAAAAAGTTCAGGGAGCTAAAGGGTATAAAGGGGGACTGGGTCCTCGCCTTGGCTAAGGGGAAGGACCTTGAGAGGCTCACGGAAGCCGTCGACTTTAAGTTCTTCTACGACAAGAAGACGGACATGTTCGCCCACCCGAGCGTCCTTATAGTTCTCTCCCCGGATCTTAGGGTCTCCGCCTACTTCCTCGGGGTCTCCTACGAGAAGGGGAAGCTCAAAAAGGCTGTGAAAGGAGCCTACGCGGGAGAGATCAGTCAAAACCCAATAAAGAGCCTCCTCCTCATTTGCTTCAGATACGATCCCGTCACGGGAACCTACACGGTGGACTGGTCCTTCGTCGCCATGGTCCTCGGAGGTCTCATACCGATAAGTGGCATGCTCTACTACCTGTTCCTCAGGAACTTCTTTAGGTCAATTTATGATTTTATGGTTAATAAATCTTTATTTAGCGGAGGTGAGCGGTCATGAGGTCTCTAAAAGCCGGTCTCCTCGCGGGTGTCTTGATCCTCGGCGGTGTCGCTCTCTCGGGTGAGGTCCCGAAACTCACCCCTGAGGAGATGAAGAGGGCTTCCAAGATCTACTTCGACAGGTGTGCGGGATGCCACGGTATGCTCAGGAAGGGAGCTACGGGTCCTCCCCTCACACCTGACATAACGAGGAAGAGGGGTCTCAAATATCTCGAGACGATAATCACGAACGGGACACCGGGAGGAATGCCCGACTGGGGAAGGCAGGGGATACTCTCGAAGGAGGAGATAAGGCT
>WFYM01000055.1 GCA_015490115.1 Aquificaceae bacterium | reverse complement strand
TATCCTGAGAATATATTGGGTCCCCTTCCTGTGCTGTTCGTCGTCGAGCCTCTCCCAGTCCTTTATGAAGCCTTCCCTCTTTAGGAGGTCAAGTATCCTTTCTTTTAGCTTTGAGGAGGGGACGTCCACGTAGTCCTTCCTCCTCATTATCGCGTTCTTGATAGCGGAGAACATGTCCGCTCTTGGGTCCATATCCTCACCTCCTCACCAGCTCGACTTCCTTACGCCCGGAAGCTCTCCCCTCAAAGCCCTCTCTCTAAAGCAGAGCCTGCACATGTTGAAGTATCTAAGATACCCCCTAGGTCTTCCGCATATAGGACACCTGTTCTTCTTCCTGACCTTCCACTTGGGGTAGTATTTGAGGTCCTTAATTACCTTCGCTTTCCTCGGCATGACCACCTCCTACATGGTTCTCAGGGGAAAACCAAGTAATGAGAGGAGCCAGAAGGCTTCCTCGTCCGTCTCCGCGCTCGTGTGTATGCATATGTCCATACCCCTTATCCTGTCCACCTTGTCGTAGTCTATCTCCGGGAAGACTATCTGCTCCGCTATGCCGAAGGCGTAGTTCCCCCTTCCGTCGAAGGACTTAGGGCTGAGTCCCTTGAAGTCCTTTACCCTCGGGAGGGCTATGGATATCACCTTGTCGAGGAAGTCCCACATCCTCTCCTTCCTCAGGGTGACCTTGAGACCTATCGGCATTCCCTTCCTGAGCTTGAAGCCAGCCTCCGACTTTCTCGCCCTCCTCACTGCGGGCTTTTGACCCGTTATGAGGGCGAGGTCCTCCATGGCTCTTTCCAAGTGCTTTATGTCTTGGACCGCCTCCCCGACACCCATGTTCACGACCACCTTTATTATCTTCGGGACCTCCATGGGGTTTTTGTATTGGAACCTCCTCATGAGCTGAGGGACTACCTCCTCCTTATACTTTTTGTAGAGTCTCGGGACGTATTTGGTCTCCACCGTCATTTTAGCCCTTCACCTCCTTTTCCCTTACGAGGTCTATGTTCTCACCGCACTTCTTGCAATACCTGTATTTCCTCATCACGTTCTTCTCCTGAACTATCCTAAAGCCCACCCTCGTCGGTTTTTTGCAGTTGGGGCAAACGAGCATCACGTTGCTGATGTGTATGGGAGCCTCCATCTCTATGATACCGCCTTCCCTCACACCCTCTATGGGCTTTACGTGCTTTTTGACTATGTTCACACCCTCAACTATCACCCTGTTCTTTTCGGGGATCACCTTTATCACCTTGCCTACCTTTCCTTTGTTCGCCTCCTTTCCCCTCACAACCATCACCGTATCGCCTTTCCTTATCTTCGCAGCCATCAGATCACCTCCGGTGCTAAGGAGGCTATCTTGGTAAAGCCTTTGAGCCTCACCTCTCTGGCTATGGGTCCGAGGACCCTCGTCCCTAAGGGTTCGCCGTATTGGTTGAGGAGGACGCAGGCGTTGTCGTCGAACTTTATGTAGCTGCCGTCCGGGCGTCTCACCTCTTTTGCGGTCCTCACAACGACAGCCCTGTATATCTTTCCCTTCTTGGCGTTCCCGTCGGGGAGAGCTTCCTTTACCGTCACGGTAACCACGTCCCCGAGGGTCGCATACTTCCTAGGAGCGTAAGGTATACCTATCACCTGAACCTTCTTAGCACCGGAGTTGTCCGCGACGTTAAGGTAAGTCTGCCTCTGGATCATGGCTCCTCACCCCTGAAAAGACACAAAACAGTATTATATCCCTTATTTTTTCCTAAATCAACAAGCTGATATAATTCTTTTCCCATGGAGGAGAGGCTAAAGAAAGTTGAGGAGCTAAGACGCCTCGGCGTAGATCCTTACCCCCACAGGTTCGAGGTAACATCGACCATAGGTGATGTGAGGAGGAAGTTCGAAAAGGACCCGAAGGGTGAGAGGGTAAGGGTAAAAGGGAAGGTAAAGAGGGTCTCGAAGGTGGAGGGGGGTTATCTCCTCAGGGTATCCGAGGAGGAGGTTGAGATCCTCGTCCTCACGAAGGAGGAGGGGATAAGGCAGGGTGAAGTCTACACCTTCGAAGGTGAGGTGTCGAGGATAGAGGGGAAGCTGGGTCTTACCTCCGCCGTTCTCTCGGAGGGTGAGACTGTCCCGATAAAGGAGCTAAAGTCGAGATACGACCTCGAACCCGAAGGTGAGGTCTCCCTCGGTGGCAGGGTGGTTACACTGAGACCGATGGGAGGGGCTGTCTTCGCCCACATACAGGACCTAACGGGGAGGATACAGATATACCTGAGAAAGGACCTCGTAGGGGAGAAAAAGTTCAAGCTCTTTACAGAGTTCGTCGACGTCGGTGACATAGTAGGTGTGAGGGGGAGGCTCTTCAGGACGAGGACGGGGGAGCTAACGGTGGAGGTGGAAGATTTTTCTATACTCGCCAAGTGCCTCCATCCCCTTCCCGAGAAGTGGCACGGGGTAAGGGACGTTGAGGTAAGGTACAGGCAAAGATATCTCGACCTCATAGCTAACCCCGAGTCGAGAAGGGTTTTCCTGCTGAGGAGCAGGATAATCAGCGAGCTGAGGAGGTTTTTGGAAGAAAACGGGTTCATAGAGGTTGAGACTCCGATACTTCAGCCTGTTGCGAGCGGTGCTAACGCAAGACCTTTCGTCACATACCACAACTATTTGGAGATGAACCTATACCTCAGGATAGCCCCCGAACTGTATCTTAAGAGGCTCATAGTCGGCGGTTTTCCGAGGGTCTTCGAGATAGGAAAGAACTTCAGGAACGAAGGCGTGGACAGGACCCACAACCCCGAGTTCACCATGGTCGAGTTCTACGC
This sequence comes from Aquificaceae bacterium, assembly GCA_015490115.1. Taxonomy (GTDB): domain Bacteria; phylum Aquificota; class Aquificia; order Aquificales; family Aquificaceae; genus Hydrogenivirga. The sequence goes on along the minus strand of WFYM01000055.1, from coordinate 5,647 downwards.
AGCTTACTGGGACTATAAGGACCTTATGGAGTTCACAGAGAGGCTTATCGTCCACCTCCTCAGGAATGTCCTCGGAACCTTGAAGGTCAGTTATATGGGAAGGGAGATAGATTTTTCTCCACCCTTCAGAAAGGTGAGATACTTCGACCTTCTCAAAGAGAAAACTGGAAAGGACAAAGACTTCTTCCTGAGGGACGAGGAGGGCTTGAGGTCCTTGGCAAAAGACCTTGGGATAGATGGCTGGGACAGGCTAACCCACCCGAGGCTGATAGATAAGGTCTTTGAAAAGGTAGCTCAAGAGGAACTCTTCCAGCCCACCTTCGTTTTGGACTTTCCAAAGGTCCTTTCCCCCCTCGCCAAGACCCACAGGGAAGATCGGGACCTCGTGGAGAGGTTCGAGCTTGTAGTCGCCGGGTATGAGATAGCGAACGCTTACACGGAACTCAACGACCCCTTGGAGCAGAGGGAGAGGTTCCTCCAGCAACTTAGGGAAAAAGAAAAGGGTGACGAAGAAGCCATGGAGATGGACGAGGACTTCGTAAAAGCCCTCGAATACGGTATGCCGCCGACGGGCGGTGAGGGTATAGGTATAGACAGACTCGTTATGATCTTGGCAGGCACCGACACCATAAGGGACGTTATACTCTTCCCTCACCTGAGACCAAAGGATCAGTAAAGGGATATCCTCGTCTCCTTCCTCTCCATGTAGCCTTTTCTCAGCCTGTAGCCCTCTTCCGGGTAGAGACCGTAAAAGAGGTTCTGGACGTGGTTCCCCTCTACGAAGAAGCACCACCTCTCGAGGGCGCTCCCGAAAAGAAGGGAAAGGAAGGTTATACCGAGGGTCCAGTAGTTCACAACTCCCGTGAGCCAAGAGTATACGACGAGAAAGAGGGGGACCACGAAGGTGAGGAAGTATGCGACGGGAAGGACGGTAGAGAGCATCTCCTTACCCTTCTTATAGTAGAACTCGGTAGTGCAGAAGTTGTCGGTGGTCGACCCCGTGTCCAAGACCCTTATGGGTCTGTTGTGGGGGAGGTTGAGGGCTTCGTTTAGGGTAGGACGCTTTATGTAGAACTGCCTCACGTTGAAGGCTATCCTAAAGCCCAGTCCGAGGGCGACAAATAAGAAGGTGAGGAACAGGAAGGTTCCGAGGTATGGTAGCTTATAAAGGTGCGAAGCGTATGCCATAAGGGAGGAGCCGAGCATGAGATACATGAGCAGGTAGTAGATGACGGTTATGGATGTGCTCCACTCGAGGACGAACCTGTTTGAGGCGTATATCATCGCAGTGGAGAAACCGCTGAGGATCCCGAGGATGAAGGTAGAGACGCCAAAGAGGTGTTCGAGAACGGGACCGAGACCGAGGACCTTAGCTAAGAGGTATAGTATGAGACCGAAGCCGTAGAGGGCGCTAAAGACAGCCTCCCTCGAGAGCCAAGAGGTCCTGAACCTCTTTACAGCTTTCCAAGCTCTCAGCTTGTGTCCTAAATGGAAGGAGGCTCCGAAGGCTCCGAGACCTATGAGGACTATCTGAAAGACCACGAGTTTGTAGATAACCTCGTCGGGGAGACCTCCGCCCCTCCCGAGGAGGGAGAGAAGCTCAAGAAAATACATGAGTATAAAGGAGCCTATAGAGGTCCCTGCGGTCAGGAAGAAGAATATGAGAGAGATAGGGGGGTGCATTCAGCTCACCTCCTCCGCTTTATGGGAGACGTGGTGTCTCTTCACAACTTCGAGGAAGAGGGGGTTGTCGGGTCTCAAGAGGTGCTTTTCGAACTCCTCGAGGTTTACCTTCGTCTCCGTCCTCGGCAGGTAGTGGTTCGCCGGGTTCGTTCCCATGTCCGGGAAGAGGACGAAGCCGTTCCTCTCCTTTATCGCCTTGTAGACTTCGCTGTTCGGATCCTCTATATCACCGAAGAACCTCGCCTTGGCGGGGCAGGTTAGGACACATGCGGGCTTCCTCTGTTCGGGCGGGAGGGTCTCGTCGTATATCCTGTCTATACAGAGGGTGCATTTCTTCATTACCTTGTCAGCTTCGTCGTATTCCCTGCAACCGTAAGGACAGCTCCAAGCGCAGAGCTTGCATCCTATACAGTCGTCGTAGTTGACCAAAACTATACCGTCCTGCTCCCTCTTGTAACTCGCTCCGGTGGGACAGACCGGGACGCAGGGGGCGTCCTGACAGTGTAGGCAGGACTTAGGAAGATGGAAGACCTGAACGTCCGGGAACTCCCCCGTCTCGTAGGTGAATATCCTGTTATACCAGACACCCGTAGGCTCCTTCCCGTATGGGTCGAAATCGGAGAGGGGTCCGAAGGCTGCTTGCGTGTTCCACTCCTTGCAGTTGGTTGCACAGGCGTGGCAACCCACGCAGGTGTTGAGATCTATGACAAGGGCGTATTGAGGCATCTCTTCTACCTCCTTAAGGTTTATACCTTAAGACCTCCGTCCACCTCTCCTTTATGTAGGGGAGAGGCTCGACCTTGAACTCCGGGTAAGTCTTCGGCTCTTGGTCCTCAGCCTTGTAGACCTTCACCTTCGTGTCGAACCAAGCGAGATGCCCAGTTATCGGGTCTCCGTAGTAGACCTCCTTTCCGTTTATCTTTATCGAGTGGGGGACGACGTGGTTGAGGAGGAAGCCTTCGTGGGCTTCTTCAGCCTCGGGCTTTAGTCCCCAAGCTCCAGCCATCTTCCCTATCGCGTTCCAAGTCCAGACGGAGTTAGGTTCCGTTGTCTCCGTTAAAAACACCTGACACTTCACCTTACCCACCCTCGATTCGACCCATACCCAGTCTAAGTGCTTTATGCCGAGCTTCTCGGCGGTTTTGGGGTTCATGTAGAGGTAGTTCCTCGAGGATATTTGTCTCAGCCATGCGTTCTGCGAGTCCCAAGAGTGGTACATCCACTGGGGTCTTTGGGTGAAGGCGTAGAATGGATACTCGTCCCCGCTCACCTCCTCTTCGAAGGGGGGATACCAGAAGGGGAGGGGGTCGAAGTATTTTACGAGCCTCTCTCTCAGGACCGGATCGTTCGGCGGTTGGTTCTCACCTTCCCAGAGTCCCTGACCCGCGAGCCTGAAGGTCTGGAGGGATTCGAGGTAGAAGTTCATTATTATGGGTTCCGTCTTTGTGACGAAGCCTACGCTCTTTGCCCACTCGAGGTAGTCCTTGTTTATGTGCCTGTAATACCTCATGTGTTCGGGAAGCCTGTAGTAGAAGAAGCCCTTGTTCTTTATATACATCTCGATCTGTTTGGGGTTTGGTTCTCCCACGAAGTGCTTGTCGCCGTTCTTACCCCTCCAGCCCGCCAAGGCTCCCACTCCGGGCTTTATCTCCCAGTTTATGAGGAAGTCTTTGAAGTCTTTGTATTTCGGAGAGCCATCCTCGTTCACGAAGCCGGGGAGCTTTAGCTTTGTCCCTATCTCTACCATCACATCTCCCCAGCCCCTTACGTCGTAACCTTCCTTTTTCGGGTCCACTACGGGTATCCTTAAGGCGTCGACGGGTCCAGAAGCGACGGAGGGCGGTCTGTCGAGTAGGGAAAGGGCAAAATACTGCTCAAGGTAAGTTGCGTCGGGAAGAACGAGGTCCGAGTATGCCACCTGCTCGCTGTAGAAGGCGTCTATCGTTATTATCTTCGGTATGACGTAGTTCCCGCTCGCGTCGGTAGCTGTCAGGGCTTCGAGTATGTAGGGTATGTTCTGGGAGGAGTTCCAAGCCATGTTTGCCATGTAAATGATCAGGACGTCTATCTCGTAAGGGTCTTTTTTGTAAGCTGATGGGATCACGTTCTGTATGCAACCGTGAGCGGCTATCGGAAACTCCCAGCTGTAAGCCCTGTCTATCCTCAGCGGTCTTCCTTCCTTGTCGACGAGCAGATCGTCCGGGTTCTGGGGAAAGCCGAGGTGCGGTCCGTAGAACTTGCCGTATTCGAGTTCGTCGAGGGACTTTATCTTCTTCGGCTTCGGGAGAGTATCTATGTGTTTGGGGTAAGGAGGTTTTGCGAGGTGACCTCCCGGTGCGTCGGCACACCCGAGCATCATCTTGAGCAGAAAGACTGCCCTCGCCGTCTGGAAGCCGTTTGAGTGGGAGGCTATGCCCCTCATTATGTGGAAGGAGACGGGTCTTCCTTTCATAGTCTTGTGCTTCCTTCCCCAGACGTCGGTCCACTCTATGGGAAGCTCAAGGGGGTCATATAGAGCTGTCACCCCTATCTCCTTGGCTACCCTCTCTATGGTGCTTGCGGGTATTCCCGTTATCTTCTCCACCTTCTCGGGGGAGTAGTCCTTGATCAGCCTCTCAGCGAATATGTCGAAGGCGGGTCTTACCTTGTAGCCCTCCGGGGTCTCGAACTCACCTATGAAGGCGGGGTCGAGATCGTCGGGAACTATCCTGTCAGCCGGTTTGAAGGACTTCGACCTTTTGTCGAAGACCATCGGCTTTCCTTCCTCGTTCCTGTAAAAGAGTCCGTCCTTCGGTGTTCCGGGAGCCTGTATCACGAGCCAAGGGGCGTTCGTCTGCTCCCTCAGGAACCTCCAGTCGACGAGGTTGTATTTGAAGAGGACGTGCATGAGACCCATTATGAAGGCTCCGTCGGTCCCCGGCTTTATGGGTATCCACTCGTCCGCTATGGCTCCATAAGCCCACCTCACCGGGTTCACAACCACGAACTTCCCTCCCCTCCTCTTCATCTCCTGTATCCCCAGCTTGAAGGGGTTGGAGGAGTGGTCCTCCGCAACACCTATCATCATGAAGTATTTGGTGTGTTCAAAATCTGGATCTCCGAACTCCCAGAAGGAGTATCCGGTGGAGAGGAGTCCGGCGGCTGCCACGTTAACTGAGCAAAAGCCCCCGTGAGCCGCCCAGTTTATGGTTCCCATCTGTCCCGCGAACCACCCGTTTATAGCCTGCATCTGGTCCCTTCCCGTGAAGAAGGCTACCCTGTGGGGTCCCTTCTCGAGGGCTTCCTTTATCCACTTGACCGCTATGTCTATGGCTTCATCCCACTCTATCTCCTTGAACTGACCCGAACCCCTCGGTCCCGTCCTGAGGAGGGGTTTCCTGAGCCTCGCGGGGGAATACTCCTTCATTATCCCGGAGGAACCTTTCGCACAGAGGACCCCCTTGTTCAGGGGGTGGTCCTCGTTCCCCTTTATGTAAGTGACCTTGTTGTTCCTCACGTAGACCTCTATACCGCACCTGCAGGCACACATGTAGCAGGTGCTGTAATACTTCTTTTCGTAAAAGCTTCCCCCTATCTCCATGGGACGTCCTCCGAGAGGCTCTTTTAACTAAAGAATAGCTCCGCCCTTCTCACACTGATAATATTTTTTCTTAAGGTTTCATAAAAAACGCTTATGGAGCCTATAAGCTGACATAAGTCTCCTGAGACTTAGGAACAGTAAGAGCCAGAGGAAAACACCGCCTCCGACCGACAAAGCACAACCCCCTCCTCCTGACCGTCCGGCTGAACGAATTCTTGGGGAAAAGGGACTGCAGGAACGGAAAGACCTATCCCAGCCCAGATTAGAAGGACTGCTATCAACTTCATCACATCACCTCCACCCAAACACCTTTCAGATACAAGGTATTCGGCATCTGGAGGATCCAAGGGTGGTCCTTGTCCTGAAAGGTGGTCGCTATTACCC
>WFYM01000054.1 GCA_015490115.1 Aquificaceae bacterium | reverse complement strand
GTGAACATACCCTCTCCGAGGGCGGTTTGGAGTCTTTCGAGCGTCTCCTTCGTCGGGTATGCGTCGAAGACCCTCAGTCTCGGCGGTCCGGGTTGTTCTTTAGGAAGCAGTCTGCTAAGAGTTTCTACGCTACCAACCCCAAAGACTATACACACAGGACATTTTCCGCAAACACACACTTTACCTACTTCTTTTGTGTAATTTTCGATGGCTTCCATAAGAGCTTTTTGCTTTTTCTTTATATCCTCTTTGTCACCTTCTTGGCACGCTCTTTCATAAGCTTCCCTTCTTTGTTCAATTTCCCTCTCCCATCTCTTAGCTTCTTCAGAATTAGCGTTTTCTTCCACCCTCCCGTAGACCCACTCGAGGAGACTCCTCATCTTCCCTTTCAGGGAAGACCCCGGTATGTAGGGCGCACCTTCGGGAAGGGAGTCACCTTTTCCGTAGTAGTCGGGTATCTCTATGGGGACCTTGATCACGGGGTTGTCCGTCCCTCCTATGTCGAACTCCTCCCTCGAACCACCTACCCTCAAACCCGTCAAGGCTTTCAGCTTGTAGTCAACTATGAATGAGCCTAAATACCTCATAGCTGGACCTCCTTTATTCCTTGGAGTAAGCTATAAGGGCTGTGAGAAACTTCTCCGCTGTCTCCACATTTTTCCTGTCCCTGAACCTGTCCACGTTCTCTATAAGGGCGTTCATGAGGTTCGTGAGCCTCTCATCCATCAGTTTCCTATTCTTCTGATATTCCAAGAATGGGAACAACATGTAGAGCCTGTTCATGTCCTCCTCTTTGAGGCTCTCTTGCTTTTTCCTCTTTACCTTGCTGAACGCTTGTTTGAACTCGTTGTATACCCTCCTCATCTGAACTCTTGAGACTTTAAGACTCCCCGCTATATTCTTAGCGTAGCCGTCCGGACCAACGAGGTCCTTTAAACCTATCCTCGCTATGGGACCCTTTTCTAGCTTCCTTATCAGGTCGTTCACATCCTTCATCCCTCACACCTCCGAAGCTTCTATTAAAAGCATCTCGATATCCGACTTGGAGCTGTCCGGGAAGTTTATGAGGATGGCGTGTTTACAGTCCCTCAGCTCACCGTCGGACGCGTGGGGTATGGATCTGAGATAGGTCTTCACTTGTGTCCTGTGCTTGTCGTTTAGGCTCTTTACGGTTTTTAGTTCGACTATAACGGGAACGGAGAGGTTGAGCTTGGGGTTGCTGAAGGGTCTTATCACAAAGTCGGGTCTGTCAAAGCCGAGGGGAACACCTTTGTAAAAGATCTCTATGTGGACCTCCCTCTGGAACCTTATACCCGCGTTCCTCATCTCGATCTGAAGGGCTTTTTGGTATATTTCTTCGGGAAAACCTGCTCCGAGGTTGGAGTAGACCTCCTCAGCCAGTCTCCGGAGTTCCCTGAAGAGGTCCCTCACATCTTCCCTCTTTATCTCCTCTTCTTTTACGACCTCCCTGAACTCCATCTTCCCCTCCTCGATCTATAAACGATCATGACTCCTTTACTCTTACACCCCTCGTCTTCATAAGGACGTATTTGGCGAGAAACTCAGCCTCTTCCCTCAATTCGTATCCGTTCTCCGTATTCAGGAAGTAGCTCTCTATGTCTTTCCTGATTTTTTCTTCTTTTACGTTCCTCACCAGATAGTAGTAGAAGAAGGGGTAGAACATGTATCCTTCTTCTTCCTTATTTTCCAGCTTTTTCCTGTATGTGTCTATCAGCTTGTATATCCTGTAAAAGCTCGTCCTTCCTAAGGAGCCTTCTTTTAGCCACTTTGCTACTTTTTCTCCTCTCTCCAGAGCCTCTTCCAGAAGACTCCACTTTAAGACTTCACCAAGAGCTGTTATGCTGTCCTTTTTGTCTTTTGCTCTCTTTTCCTCTTCTCCGGCTCTCTCAGATCCTAAGCGTATCGGGAACTTCCCGTGGCTCACGAAGAGACCGCAGGAGAGACCAAAGACCGGGTTTTTACAGGTGAAGTAACGGAACTCTTCCCTTATCCGTCTTATCGCTTCAAGAGCCTTGTCCCAAGGTCCAACGAGGAAGAGGTCGTCCCCGCCTCCGTAGACGACGTATATGTAATCTTTTAGGTCCTTCATCAGATGGTTGATGTAACCGGAGAAGAAGAGGTCAAGACTCCTGCTCAAAGTAGCTACCCTCGATATGGTGTAGTTCTTACCGAGACCCTTCATGAATATGTATCCCAAGTTGTCGACGTCAGCCCTTACGAAGGCTATCTTCTTGTCCCCTTCCGCTTCTTCCGCCAGCTCCTCGAAGCTCTTCAGGGCTTCCTCGTCTTCTTTGGTAGG
>WFYM01000053.1 GCA_015490115.1 Aquificaceae bacterium | reverse complement strand
GGATAATACCTACCTCCTCATGTTGCGTAGCAGTTTTACTTAAAACTTCATAAGGTAAGCTTATGAGATTTATAAGCAGAACTTGAGTCACATCACCTCCACCCAAACACCTTTCAGATACAAAGTATTCGGCATCTGGAGGATCCAAGGGTGGTCCTTGTCCTGAAAGGTGGTCGCTATTACCCTCACCTGCCTCCTCACGTCGTAGGAGGCTTCCCTCAAAACTTGGAGCAGATGCTCCTGAGTTATGTGGAAGGAGCAGGAGAAGATGGCGAGGTATCCTCCCGGCTTTACGAGCTTCAGCCCCCTCACGCAAAGCTCCTTGTATCCCCTCAGGGCGTTGGGGACCGAGTGCTTGTTCTTCGCGAAGGAGGGAGGGTCTATGACTATGAGGTCGAACTCCTCCTTAGCTTTGTCGAGCTTCCTCAGGAAATCGAAGGCGTTCGCCTCCACCCACTCTATACCGGAGAGACCGTTCAGCTCCTCGTTCTTTTTGCCCATCTCAAGAGCCAGATCCGATATGTCGACAGCTATGACCTCCTTCGCCCCCATCTTCTTCATGTTGAGGGCAAAACCTCCCGTGTGGCAAAAGACGTCGAGGCACCTGTCTCCGGGTTCCACGAGGCTCCTCACGAACTTCCTCGAGTTCCTCTGGTCGAGGAAGAAGCCCGTCTTCTGACCTTCGGGTATGTTTATGTAGAACTTAAGGTCGTGTTCCCAAATTACGACCTCCTCGGGGACCTCACCGTATACGACACCCTCTTCCGTGCCTATGCCCTCCACCTTCGAAGCTGTGAGGTTCGCTTTTTCGTATATCCCTTTTGGCTTTATGGTCTCGAGAAGCGCCTCTATCACAGCCTCCCTGAACTGGTTCATACCGTAAGTTGTGAACTCTATGACCGCATACTCTCCGTAAACGTCGACGATAAGTCCGGGCAGAAGGTCCCCTTCAGAGTGGACGAGCCTGTAAGCGTTGCTGTTTATGTAGAGCCTCTTCCTGTATTCGTAAGCCTCCTTTATCCGCTTCTTTATAAGCTCAGGACTTACCTTCTCGTTCTTGTCGAAGGAGAGTATCCTTATCGCTATGCTCACTTCGGGGTTTATGTAGCCGTAGCCGAGGAACTTCCCCGCGAAGTCCCTGACGACAACAAGCTCACCCTTTTTAGGCTTCCTCGAGAAGGAAGCTATCTCGGGTCTGTATATCCAAGGGAAGAAGCCCCTTACCCTGTCCTCTATGCCGGGCTTTACCCTGACCTGAAGCATCCTATTTTAGTTTATACTTCTTTTTGCGCATGGGACTTCTCCGAAGGCTCTTCAGAAGAAAGGAAGAGGAGGAGAGCCTCTGGACCAAGTGTCCGGAGTGCAAGACCCTCCTATACGTCCCCGATCTCAAGAGGAACCTAAAAGTCTGTCCCAAGTGCGACCACCACTTCCCCCTCTCCGCGGTGGAGAGGCTCGAACACCTGCTCGACGAGGACAGTGCGGAGAAGATGTTTGAGGAGATAAAGCCCGCCGACCCTTTGAACTTCAAAGATGCTGTGAGCTACAAGGACAGGTTGAAGAAGGCTTCCAAGGAGACGGGTCTCAGCGAAGCTATGGTCGTTGTGAGGGGGAGTTTGGAGGGGAGGGGTGTGGTCCTCGCTGTTATGGACTTCGGCTTCATAGGGGGGAGCATGGGTTCGGTGGTCGGGGAGAGGTTCTTCAGGTCCTGCGAGCTTTCAGCAAAGGAGAGGATACCCCTCATCGCCGTCACATGCTCCGGAGGTGCGAGGATGCAGGAGGGTATAGTTTCCCTCATGCAGATGGCAAAGACCACCTTCGGTGTTAGCCTCCTGAAAGAGGCTGGTGTCCCTTACATTACGGTCCTCGCAAACCCGACGACGGGCGGGGTCGCTGCGAGCTTCGCCTTCCTCGGAGACATAATAATAGCTGAGCCGAAAGCCCTCATCGGCTTTGCAGGACCGAGGGTGATCGAGCAGACCATAAAGCAGAAGCTACCGGAAGGCTTCCAAAGGGCTGAGTTTCTTCTGGAAAAGGGTATGGTGGACATGGTGGTCCACAGGAGGGACCTGAAGAGAACCCTTGCCAAGCTCCTCGACCTTACCTTCTACGCCAAGAGGTGCATCATGTGACGTCCCTTCTGTTGCAAAACTCCATAGCGTCTTCGGGGGAACGTTCCACGGATCTCACGACGCACTCCGAAGCCTTCCTTATAGCCACCCTCATCACCTCCCACTCCTCCTTTGAGAAAGGAGAAAGAACATAGCTCACCACCTCCTCCTTCCTTTTCGGTCTCCCTATACCTACCCTGAGGCGCGGGAACCTCTGGGTCCTTATGGTGCTTATTATAGACTCAACACCTTTGTGTCCGCCCGAGCTACCCTCGAGGCGGAGCCTCGTCATGCCGAGGGGAAGGTCGAGGTCGTCGTAAACGACGAGCATCTCCTCAGGAGCTAAGGAGAACTCGTCGAGGAGGTTCTCAACAGCAAGACCTGAGTTGTTCATGTATGTCTGGGGTTTCGCAAAGACCACCTCCCTCCCGCCCATCCTCAACTTGGCAACGAGGGACAGGGCTTCCTCTTTTAAGTCCTTTACCTTGAACCTCCTCAGGACCTCGTCGACTACCATAAAGCCCACGTTGTGGCGTGTGTTTTCGTATTCCTTCCCCGGGTTGCCGAGACCTACAACCAAGCGTATCATCAAGAGGTCTGGGAAGTTTCACCCTCCTCCTTCTCCGCCTCCTCCGTCGCCTCCTCCTCGGGTTCTATGACTATGGCTACCGTCTCTTCGGGGTTGTCGAGGATGACGCAACCTTCAGGAGCCTTTATGTCTCTGACGTGAATAGCGTCACCGAGACCGAGACCGCTCACGTCCACAACTATCCTGTCGGGGAGTTCGGAGGGTTTAGCCTTCACGGTTAGCGTGTGCATTAGGGCTTCGAAGGTCCCTCCGAGTTCAACACCCGCCGGCGTTCCCACGAACTCTATAGGAACCTCAACTTCTATCTCTTTGACGTTGGCAAGGTCGTAGAGGTCCACGTGTATAGGGTTATCACCGAGCCAACCGTATTGGACGTCCTTGAGTATGCAGAGCCTCCTCTCGCCGTTTAGCTCCACCTCCATGAGGAAGGTCTCCCCGTGGGGTAAGGAGAGGAAGTCTTTAGCTGAGATCCAAGCGTGGGCGTTCTCGACACCCTTCCCGTAGATCTCGACGGGTATGTAGCCCTCCCTTCTCATGCGTTTCAGCTCGCTCTTCTTTCCGGGTGTCCTCGGAAGGAGCTTTACCTTCACGCGCTTCATAGACCACCTCCGAACTCCGCCGAATTGGAAATTATACCAGTATAATAGGAGATGTGACAAGGCTGTTCTTAGCACGTCAGCCCATCATAGACAGGGAAGGCAAGATCTTCGCCTACGAGCTTCTCTTCAGGACGGGGTTTTCAGGAGAAGCTGAGATCGAAAACGGGAAGCAGGCTACCTTCAGGGTAATAGACGGTCTCATAAGCTCCTTTGGAAACGTGCTGAAGAACAGGAAGGGTTTTGTGAACATAGACCAGACCTCCGACATACTCAGCGTCGCCGGTTTTCTGCCTTCCAACAAAATAGGCTTTGAGATACTGGAGACTTCCGTCTTCAGTGGGGAGTTCCTCGATGACATGGTAAGGCTCAAGGAGATGGGATACGAGCTTTCCCTCGACGACTTCACCTATTCGGAGAAGCTCATCCCGTATTTGAAGATAGTCGACTACGTGAAGATAGACACCTTAGGACAGGACAGGGAGGGGCTGAAGGAGATCCTCCGCCTTGTGAAGAGGTTCGGTGTAAAGACCGTAGCGGAGAAGGTGGAAACATACGAGATGTTCAGGGTTTGCTTCGAACTCGGCTTCGACTACTTTCAGGGTTACTTCTTCCAAGAGCCTCAGATACTCTCCTCCAAGACCGTTGAACCCCACTACACAGCACTCATAAGTCTTTACAACCTCCTCTCGCGGGAGGCTGAGGTAAAGGAAGTGGAGAAGGTGTTCAAGAGGTTCTCCGACCTCTCGGTGAAGCTACTCCAGCTCTTGAACTCCGCCTACTACTCCCTCAGACAGCCTTTAAGGTCCATAAGGCACGCGATCCTGATGCTCGGCTACAAGAACCTGATGAGGTGGGTCCTCGTACTCATGTACTCCTTGAGGACGGAGGACTTCACCTCGGACCCACTCTTCGAGGAGGCGTCGATCAGGGGCTTTTTCATGGAAAGGCTCGCAAATGAAGTCTTCGGAGACAAAGAAATCTCGGACAGGGCTTTCATAACCGGAGTTCTCTCCCTCGTTGACGTTCTCCTCTGCGTCCCGAAAGAGGAGGTCTTAAGGTCCATCCTCGTTGAGGAGGAGATAAGGGAGGCGGTCCTGAAAAGGAGCGGTCCCCTCGGGGACCTGCTTACATTGGTCGAGTGCGTCCATAGGGGTAACTTGAGAGCTGTTTTGAAGATCGTGAGGAGCTACGATCTCTCCCTCCAACGGGTTTTGGAGATCCAAACGCAGGCTCTTCAAGATTATGCGAGCCTTGACCTTTAAGTGAAAAGTGAGCTTACAGACTCCTCCTCGTGTATCCTCCTTATGGCTTCTCCGAGGAGGGGAGCTACCGAGACAACTTTCAGCTTGCTGAACATCTTGTCTTCTACAGGTATGGTGTTCGTTATTATCACCTGCTCTATGGGGGAGTCGGTTAGTCTGTCGACGGCGGGACCGGAGAGGACACCGTGGGTCGCACAGGCTATCACCCTTTTCGCCCCCTTGTTTATGAGCATGTTCGCTGCAGCCACCATGGTCCCCGCTGTGTCTATCAGGTCGTCAACTATTATCGCCTCCTTACCTTCTATCTCACCTACCACGTCGAGGACCTCAGCCTTGTTGGGTTCCGGTCTCCTCTTGTATATGATCGCTATACCGCAGCCTAGCCTGTTGGCGAGCTGTCTCGCCCTCTCGACACCTCCGGCGTCGGGAGAAACCACCACCGGGTTTTCGAGGATTATGTTCTTCCTAAGATACTCGTAAAGGACAGGGAGGGCTGAGAGGTGGTCGACGGGTATGTTGAAGAAGCCCTGTATCTGGGGCGAGTGGAGGTCTATGGTCACCACCCTTTGGGTCCCGACCACCGTTATCAGGTCCGCGAGGACCCTCGCGCTCACGGGAGTTCTGGGTCTGTCCTGTCTGTCTTGCCTCGCGTAGGCGAAGTAGGGTATGACAGCGGTTATCCTGCCGGCGGAGGACCTCTTCAGGGCGTCCACTATGAGGAGAAGCTCCATTATGTGCTGGTTAGCCGGGTAAGAGAGGGGCTGTATCACGTATACGTCCGCACCCCTTATAGACTCGTTTATCTGGACCCTCACCTCCCCGTCGCTGAACTTGGTCACCAGCATATCCGAGAGGGGAACGCCTAGGTATTCAGCCACCTCCTCAGCTAAGGGTCTGTTCGCTGTCCCCGTGAGTATCTTGAGGGGTCTGCTCATGGCTAATTATTTTGGCTGGGGCGCCAGGACTCGAACCTGGAACCCCCGGATCCAAAGTCCGGTGCTCTGCCAGTTGAGCTACGCCCCAAGCCAGCTTTTAACCTCGAAGACCCTCCAGCCCCTGAGGCGGGAACCCTTCTCCACCTCAGGGATCACATTACCTATATAGAATACTGCAGAACCGGTCCCGCTGACAAGGGGTTCAAGACCGAGGTCCCTCAGAAACCTCACAACCTCGCCTATCTCGGGGTATATCTCGCAGGCTAAATCTCCGAGGACGTTCCTGAGGGGTGAGGTGTCCCCGGACTTCAAAGCGTTGAGTATCTCCTC
>WFYM01000052.1 GCA_015490115.1 Aquificaceae bacterium | reverse complement strand
AAGAGGAAGAACTCACGAAGCTTTCCTTTGCTGTAGAGCAGACCTCCGACTGGGTTATAATCACCGACAGGGAGGGGGTGATAAAGTATGCGAACAAAGCTGTTGAGGAGATAACGGGATGGAGGAGGGAGGAGATAATAGGGAAAAAGCCAAACCTCTTCAAGTCGGGAAAACACAAGGACAGTTTCTACAGAGAACTGTGGAACACGATACTCTCTGGGAGGACCTTCAGGGCTGTCTTCGTCAACAGGAAAAAAGATGGAAGCCTCTTCTATATAGACCAGACAATAACACCCCTCAGGGACAAGGAGGGGAACGTAATAGGATTTGTTGCCACGGGAAAGGACGTGACTCAGGAAAAGGAACTTGAGGAGAGGATAAGGTATCTTGCACTCTACGACCCGGTGACGGACCTCCCAAACAGGGCGAACTTCATGGAGAGGCTCAGGTTCTCCCTCCTGAGGTCGAGGATAATGGGAAGGACCCTCGCGGTCCTCCTTCTCGACATAGACAGGTTCAAATACATAAACGACACCTTAGGGTATCAGGCTGGAGACTGCCTGTTGAAGACCGTAGCCCAGAGGCTAAGGAGAGCATTGAGGGAGGGAGACACGGTCGCGAGGATAGGCTCCGACGAGTTCGGTCTTATACTCTACGACCTCGCCAAGAAGGAGGACATAGTGAGGGTGATCGAAAAGATATTCAGCGAAATAGAGAAACCCTTCAGCGTAAACGGTCAGGATATAAAGGTTACCGTGAGCCTCGGTGTCTCCGTATTCCCGGACGACGGGGAGGAGGCTGAGGACCTCGTAAAAAAAGCTGAGGTCGCCCTCGCTCACTCTAAGGAGAGCTTCACAAACAGCTACCAGTTCTTCAGGGAGGAGATGAACACGAGGATAGCCGAGTTCCTTCTTATGGAAAGGCACCTGATAAGAGCCTTAGAAAGAGAGGAGTTCGTCCTTCTATTCCAACCTTGGTTTAGGCTCTCGGACAGGAGCGTCTTTTCCGTTGAAGCACTCCTGAGGTGGAGGAGCGAAGACATGGGTCTCGTTACACCTTCGAGGTTCGTCCCGATCTTAGAGGAGACGGGTCTTATCATGAAAGTGGGGGAGTGGGTCCTCTCGAAAGCTTGTTCTTTTGCCAAGAGATGGGGTATCCCAGTAGCGGTGAACATCTCTCCCACCCAGTTCAAAGATAAGGAGTTCCCTAACAAGGTGGAGAAGGTTTTAGAAGATCAAAGTCTTGAGGGCAAGTATCTCATACTGGAGATAACAGAGAATGCGGTTATGGAAAACGTGGAGTTTGCAAACTGGTCCCTGAGGAGGCTTAGGGATCTCGGTGTGAGCGTCGCCCTCGACGACTTCGGGACCGGGTACTCCTCTCTTGTATATTTGAGACGCCTCCCCGTTGACTTTTTGAAAATAGACGTAGCATTTGTGAGCGACATAGAAAACGATCCCGAAGATAGGACAATAGTCAAGGCTATAGTCCAGCTCGCAAAAAATTTGGGTCTCAGGACGGTAGCTGAAGGCATAGAGACGAAGGAACAGCTGAGCATGCTGAAAAATATGGGTTGCGACTTCGGTCAGGGTTACTACCTCTGCAGACCGAGGGGGGCTGAGGAGATCGGCGAGTTCCTGAAGGTATAATCTATTACCATGAGACCTTACGAGCCAAGAAAGATAGAGAAAAAGTGGCAAAAAATATGGGAGGAGAGGGGAGTGTTCAGGACAAAGGGAAAGGGTAAAAAAGCTTACGTCCTCGAGATGTTCCCCTACCCTTCCGGAAGGATACACATGGGACACGTGAGGAACTATACGATAGGGGACGCTGTTGCGAGGTTCTTAAGGATGAGGGGATACGACGTCCTTCATCCTATGGGATGGGACGCCTTCGGACTTCCGGCTGAGAACGCAGCTATAAAGCACAAGATCCACCCCGCTAAGTGGACAAAAGAAAACATAGAGCAGATGAGAAAACAGCTAAAAGACCTCGGCTTCTCCTACGACTGGGAGAGGGAGATAGCGACCTGCGACCCAGAATACTACAAGTGGAACCAGTGGATATTTTTGAAGATGCTCGAAAGGGGAATAGCTTACAGGAAAAAGGCTCTCGTGAACTGGTGTCCCCACGACGAGACGGTCCTCGCCAACGAGCAGGTGATAGAGGGGAGGTGTTGGAGGTGCGGGACAAAGGTAGTTCAGAAGGAGGTCCCCTCTTGGTTCCTGAGGATAACCGACTACGCGGAGAGGCTTCTCAAAGACCTCGAAAAGCTCGAAGGGAAGTGGCCCCACAAGGTAATAGTCCAGCAAAGGAACTGGATAGGTAGGTCGGAGGGAGCGGTTATAAAGTTTAAGGTCGGGAGCAAAACGATCGAAGTCTTCACAACGAGACCGGACACCCTCTTCGGGGCCACATTCCTCGTCCTCGCACCGGAACATCCCCTCACCTTAAAGCTCGCGGAGGAAGGCGGAAAGAAAAGGGAAACGGAGGAGTTCCTAAAGAAGGTAAGGAGCAGGTCGACGAGGGAGAGGGGTATATCCGAGGAGAAAGAGGGGGTCTTCCTCGGCGTTTTTGCGGAAAACCCAGCCAACGGAAAAGAGATACCCGTCTGGACTGCGGACTACGTCCTTTTCGAATACGGGACCGGAGCCATAATGGCTGTCCCAGCCCACGACCAGAGGGACTGGGAGTTCGCAAAGAGATACGGTCTCGAAATAGTCCCGGTAGTTGTGCCTGAGGAAGGCTGGGACTTCGAAAAGGGAGCTTACGAGGGGAGGGGAAAGCTCATAAACTCAGGCGAGTTCGACGGTCTCGACTCGGAAACCGCAAAGAGGAAGATAACCGAGTGGCTGAAAGAAAAAGGACTCGGAGACTTCAAGGTAACATACAGGCTAAGAGACTGGAACGTATCGAGGCAGAGATACTGGGGAACACCGATACCTGTAGTTTACTGCGAAAGGTGCGGGACGGTCCCCGTTCCGGAAGAGGAGCTACCCGTCCTCCTCCCGACAGACGTCGAGTTCACCGGTAAGGGAAACCCCCTCGCAGGATCCGAAGAGTTCGTAAATACCGACTGTCCGAGGTGCGGAGGTCCGGCAAAAAGAGAGACGGACACCATGGACACCTTCTTCGACTCCTCTTGGTATTTCCTAAGGTTCTGCGATCCCAAAAACGGCAAAGAACCTTTCTCTAAAGAGGAGGTAAAAAAGTGGATGCCCGTTGACATATACATAGGAGGCATAGAACACGCTGTCCTTCACCTCCTCTACGCCAGATTCTTCCAGAAGTTCCTGAAGGACTTGGGACTCGTCGACGATGACGAGCCTTTCGAGAAGCTAATAACTCAAGGCATGGTCCTCAAGAGATGGGTGAGCGTAGGAAAACTGCTCCAGCACTTCGGACTCACGGAAGACGACGATATAGAAAAGCTCCTCGAGAAGCTGAAGGAGGTGGGGTAAAATGGAGGTGAGTCAGGAGTTCGAGATAGCCCTCAACCTTGTGAGGAAGTTCTCTGACATACTGAAGAAGATAGCGGAGAGCGAAGATCCCGCCACCGCAAGACCCCTTATAGAGAGCGTAAAGCACCCCATGACCAACACCCTCTTCCAGATAAAGACCGGTCAAGGACCCATGAAGGAGGAGTTCGTAAAGACGCTCACAGTTATAGTCTCCCAAATGAGGGAGCTGACGAACTTGGAGGATCTCAAAAGTGCCATAAAACAACTACTTTCTCTTACGGAGAAGGTTTCAAATGCTGAAGCTTCTCATAAAGAAGGGAAAGGTGGTTGACCCCTCCCAGAACTTGGAGGGGGTCTTCGACCTCCTCGTAGAGGGTGAGAAGATAAAAAAGATCGGAACCGACATATTCGAGCCTGAAGCCGAGATAATAGACGCAACGGGTCTTATCGTAGCCCCCGGCTTTGTGGACCTTCACGTCCACCTAAGAGACCCCGGACAGACCTACAAGGAGGACATAGAGAGCGGGAGCAGGTGTGCTGTCGCTGGTGGATACACAACGGTTGTCTGCATGCCGAACACAGAACCACCCATAGACTCGGTCTGGGTGGCGGAGTATGTGATGCTCAAAGCAAGGAGCTTGAACCTCTGCAACGTCCTCCCCGCAGGCTCCGTCACTAAAGGGAGAAAGGGAAAAGAGCTTACAGACATGTATTCCCTGAAAGAGGCCGGGTGCGTCGCCTTCACAGACGACGGCTCACCGGTCAGGGATCCGGAGATAATGAGGAAAGCCCTCGAGATCTCAGCCCAGATAGGTGTTCCCATACTCGACCACTGCGAAGACGACAGGATAGCTAAGGGACAGGTGAACCTCGGCGAGGTATCAGCCCTCCTCGG
>WFYM01000051.1 GCA_015490115.1 Aquificaceae bacterium | reverse complement strand
TAAAGAAGCTGTAGAGAGGATCTACGAAATCAAAAAGCGAAGTAAGAAAAAACCTTTAAATGTATTAGCTACACCTTCAAACTTTACTAATTGGTGTTATGTTCCTGAGAAATGGAAACATGTGGTAGAAAAATTAATAAGATTATACTGGCCTGGGAATCTTGGTTTAATACTTCCAAAGAAAGAAACTATTCCTGGTTATGTAAATGCTTATTTAAATTCGGTAAATTTAGTTTGTATGGATATTGTAGCTTATAAAATTAGTAGTTTTGCTGACTTTCCAGTATGTGTAACTTCCGCAAATTTTTCTGGGGAAAAACCTATAACTGACCCAGAAGAAGCCTTAAATACTTTTAAAGATTATATAGATGTTTTTCTTTTGGGTCCAGAAAGTTCAAGAAAGCAACCAACTACGATCATCGATTTTTCAAAAGATCGTCCGTATATATTAAGAGAAACCACTATATCTGCTAAAGAATTGAGTAAAATACTTGGTATTGAGTTAAAAAAACATAAACATTTATAAGAGTTTTGGAGCGGGCGACGGGACTCGAACCCGCGACCTCCTGCTTGGGAAGCAGGCGTTCTACCTCTGAACTACGCCCGCTGACTTTTATTATATAATTTTACACCCTGAGGAGGAGATGGGATGGAAGGCATACTCGAGAGGATAAAGAAGAGATACCTACCGAAGAAGGACTACCCCAACTTCAAGGTTGGAGACACGGTGAGGGTCCACTACAAGGTAAAGGAAGGAGACAGAGAGAGGGTCCAACCCTTCGAGGGCGTCGTGATAAGGATAAGGGGAGGAGGTCCTGACAAAACTTTTACGGTGAGGAAGGAGTCCTACGGGGTGGGGATAGAGAGGACTTTCCCCTACTACAGCCCCAACATAGAGAAGATAGAGGTCGTGAAGATAGGTAAGGTGAGGAGGGCGAAGCTCTACTTCTTGAGGGAGTTGAAAGGCAAAGAAGCCCAGAGGAAGATAAAGGAGATAAAGGTGTGGGACTACGAAGCTATGCAAAAGAGGAAGGAGGAGGCAAGGAAGCAGAGGGAGGAAGAGTTAAAGGCAGAGCAGGAAACCCAAGAGCAGAGGGAGGAACAAAAGCAAGAAGAGGGATGACGGATATCGAGGAGAAGTTCTGGAGGGAAGGGCTTTTAGTAGCCGGCGTTGACGAGGCTGGGAGGGGACCTTTAGCTGGTCCCGTCGTCGCCTCCGCCGTGATCCTGCCTCCTTACACAGAACCCTTCTTGAACAAGGACTCAAAAAGGATGTCGCCAAAAGAAAGAGAAAAAGCTTACGAGAGGATAAAGGAGGTCGCCTTAGCTATTGGGACTGCGGTCGTCGACAGCTCCCTAATAGACAGGGTGAACATACTCAGCGCTACAAAGATAGCCATGAGGAGAGCTTTAGAGGATCTGAGACACAGGTTCGACGTTGTGATAAGCGACTTCGTGAAGATCGAGGGTTTCAACTGCATAGCTGTCCCTAAAGGGGACGAGAAAAGCCTGAGCTGTGCATGTGCGAGCGTTGTAGCCAAGGTCCTGAGGGACAAGATAATGGAGGCTTTTCATGAGGTATACCCCGAATACGAGTTTAACTCACACAAGGGATACCCCACCAAAAGACACAGGGAACTTATAAGGAGGTTCGGACCCTCGGAGATCCACAGGAGGAGCTTCAGGCTTTGATATGCACGTTCCAGTCCTTTTGGAGGTCGCAACGGACCTCCTCACGGAAAACAGAGGAAAAGTTTACCTCGACTGCACCCTCGGGGGCGGTGGTCACGCGAGGAGGGTCTTGGAGAAGGTCCCGGAAGCTAAACTGATAGGCATAGACGTCGACGAGGAGGCGACGGAAATAGCAAAAGAGAACTTAAAAGAGTTCGGGGAGAGGGTATCCATATACAAGGCTAACTTCAAAGACCTTGACCTCGTCCTCAAAGAAGAAGGCGTGGAGAAGGTGGACGGTGTCCTCTTCGACCTCGGTATGTCCATGTATCAGATAAGAAGTGGGAGGGGCTTTTCCTTTCAAGGGGATGAACCCCTCGACATGAGGATGGACAAGGACCAGAGGCTAACAGCCTACGAGGTGGTGAATAAGTATCCCGAGAGGGAGCTTGAGAGGATAATAAGGGAGTACGGAGAGGAGAGGCTGAGCAAGAAGATAGCAAGAGCCATAGTCAGGAGAAGGGAGAAAAAGCCCATAGAAACTACCAAAGAACTCGTCGAGGTGATCCTATCCGTTTACCCCGAAAAGTTAAAGCGCTCTAAGATACACCCCGCAACGAGAACCTTTCAGGCTATAAGGATAGAGGTAAATAAGGAACTCGAAAACTTGAAGATCGGTCTCGGGAAAGCTCTCGAAGCTCTGAACCCAAAGGGAAGGCTCGTCGTGATCAGCTTCCACTCCCTCGAGGATAGGATAGTGAAGAGGTTTATGAAGGAAAAAAGCGATAAGCTGAAGGTCCTCACGAAGAAGCCCGTAACTCCTTCGGAGGAGGAGGTAAGGATGAATCCTTCTTCGAGAAGCGCTAAATTAAGAGCAGGGGAGAGGGTATGAACCCGTTTCTCGCGGTCGGCTTGGGAGTCCTCATATTCCTCGGGAACCTGATATATTCCTCCTATTCGGTGAAGGTCCTGAAGGAACACTCGGAGAAGCTGAGCGAATACAAGTCCCTCAGAGAAGAGAACCTAAAACTCAAGGCTGAGATAGAGAAGATGCTGAACATGAGAGAGCTTGAGAGATACGCCCTAAGGAAGGGTTTCAGACCCTTCAGTTGGGAGGAGTTCGTCGCCTACATACTCAGAGAACCCTCAGAGAGAGGTCGATCCAAGAAGAGGCGTAGATGACGGAACCTGAGGATATGTAGTCGACACCTTCTGTGGCGTATTCCCTTATATTCTCCAAGGTTACCTTTCCGGAGACCTCTATCTCCACCTTTCCCTTCGCTATCTTCACAGCCTCCTTTACCTCTTCGGGGGTGAAGTTGTCGAGCATAACTATGTCGACGCTAAGGTCCAAGGCTTTTTCGAGTTCCTCGAGGCTCTCCACCTCCACCTCTATCTTGTAAGCCGGTCCTACTTTTTCTTTTACACGTCTTACGGCTTCCTCCAAGCTCCCCGCAACCCTCTTGTGGTTGTCCTTTATGAGGACCATGTCGTAGAGGGCGAACCTGTGGTTGGATCCTCCGCCTATCCTAACAGCGTATTTTTCGAAGAACCTGTAGCCGGGTGTCGTCTTCCTCGTGTCGAGGAGCTTGACTTTCGTTCCTTCCAAGGCTCTCACGAACTCCCTCGTCTTCGTGGCTATACCTGAGAGGCTCTGGAGCATGTTCAGGGTCAACCTCTCAGCCGTGAGTATGACGTCAGCCCTCCCCTCGAGTTCGATAAGAACGTCACCCTCTTTGAACTCGCTCCCCTCCCCTACCTTAGGTCTCACGCAGACATCCCCCAGCATCAAGAAAAGCTCCTGAACGAAGGGAAGACCCGCGAGGATACCTTTTTCTTTTGCGACCACCCTCGCCTTTACCGTCTCCTCACCGCACACAGCTTCGGTTGTTATGTCTCCCCTCCCCACGTCCTCTTCAAGGAAGCGCTGGAGCTGGGACCTTATGAACAACCTGTTCATCGGTCACCCCTCTCCTTCCAGACGAGATACAAGGTCAGTATAACCCTTACGTTTGTGAGGAGTGCCAAGATAACGAAGAGAGCCTTGATCCAACCCAAAAGACAAAAGACCATGATAAGGAACACCCTCTCGTCCCTCTTTCCCGGAAGGAACCTGAGGGGCTTTATAACCTCGTAGGCGTCCTCGAAGTAAGCTCCCTTGAACCTTTCCGTTGTGTAGCTCACCATGAGGGTCCCGAAGAGTGCAAGGAAAACCCAAGGGAGGAAGGACTGGTCCGGTTTTAGCCAGAGGGCGAGGGCTGAGAGGAAGGAAAAGTCGACGAACCTGTCGAGGACCGAGTCGAGCCACCCCCCGAACTTAGTAGTTCTGAGGGAAGCCCTCGCTATCTCACCGTCGACGCCGTCTACCATGGAGCTTATCTGGTAGAGGACGCTTCCGAGGGCTGGGCTAAATAGAGCTACGATGGCTGAGAAAACACCGACGGCGAAGGTAAAGAGGGTAGCCTGCATGGGAGTTACCTTCTCCACGACCCTCTCCGATATCCACATGGAGACCTTCCTGTTTATGAGCCTCGAGACGAGTCCGTCTCCTATACCCTTTACCGAAGACCTGATTATCTCCCTTCTTGCCCTTTTCAGATCCTCCTCCGTGTCCACGTCCGTCCAGAACTCCCCTGACACGAAGGTGCATCTTATCCTTCCCCTCTTTGCTATCTCGCTCATGGTGACCTTTTCCTTTTCTTTTGCGATCTTTTCAGCTACGTTAAAGACGCTTCTGCTCAGGACAAAAAATCCCGTGTCGTAGCCGTTGAACTCTTTTATGTCCTTCCCTATGTCCTTTACCCTGCCCTTTTGGCAGAGGACCTTTGTAGCTTCCTCTTTGTCCGTGTAGAGGGCAAGCTCGTCCACTATGAGACCTTTACCTTTTACAGCCTTCTTCACGAACTCCTCCGAGTATATGTGATCCCCCATGACGAGGAGGAACTCCTTTTCCTTTACCTCCTCCTTAGCCAAATAAAGGGAGTAGCCGTTTTCCCTCTCCGGGCTTTCGTTGACGACTATCGAAAAGTCAACTCCGAGACTCCTCACGAAGGATTCTATCTTCTCTTTGTTCTTCGGGTTCACTACGAAGACGAACCTCTCCACACCGTTTCTCTTTAAAAGCTCCACGGTCCTCGAGAGTATCTCCCTCCCAGCTACCTTGAGGAGGGGTTTTGGTGTCTCCGAGTTTCCCATCCTCTTCGCGAGACCAGCACAGAGGACGACAGCCGTCCTCATCTTAGGACCTCCCTTATCTTCTTGAAGACGCTTATCCACTCTTCCCACCTCAACCTTCCCGTCTGGGTGTTCTGCCTGCTCGGGTGGTAAGAGGTCACGAGGAGAAAGGGAAGTTTAGAAGGTCTGTAAAGTAGTCCGTGACCGAACTTTATACCCTTTAGGTCAGCCTCAGGATAGAGCTTTTTGAGGGCTTTTAGGGTCCCTTTTAGGGCTACGCTACCGAGGCAGAGGATCACTTTTAGGTTTTTCAAATGCTTTATCTCCTCAACAAGATACTGGTTGCAGTTTTCTATCTCCTCGGAATTTGGTCTGTTTTTGGGAGGGACGCACCTCACAACGGCTGTTACGTAAGCGTCCTTCAAGGAAAAGCCGTCCTCCCTGTGGAGGGACTCGGGCTTGTTGGCAAAGCCGGTCTCGTAAAGTGCTTTTGCGAGCCAGCTACCCGACCCGTCACCCGTGAACATCCTACCCGTCCTGTTCCCACCGTGAGCTGCGGGTGCGAGACCGACTATGAGGAGCCTCGCCTTTTCGTCTCCGAAGCCGGGGAGCGGTCTCGACCAGTATTCCCAGTCCTTGTAACGTTTCGGTCTCCTCTTGGCTACCTCTACCCTGAAACGGACGAGCCTCGGGCAGAGATCACACTCGACGATCCTTTTCCTCAGCTCCTCCACAGCGTTAGATAATTATAAGCATGGAGTTCGTAGCGATAGGTAAGGTCCTCGACACATTCGGTATAAAAGGGGAGCTGAAGGTCCTTCCCTTCGCACCGGAGGAGGTCTTTGAAAACCTGAAGAAGGTATACCTGAAGAGAAAAGGGGGTGACTACGTCCCCTTCGAGGTTGAGGGGGTAAGGAGGCACAGGGAGTTTTACCTTGTGAAGTTCAGGGGATACGACGACATCAGTTCAGCCGAACAGTTCAGGAGGGCTACCCTCTATCTTCCCGAGGAGGAGCTTCCACCGAGGGAGGAAGACGAGTTTTACGCTTACGAACTCGTTGGTATGGAGGTGGTAACCGACAAGGGGAGGGAGCTTGGTAAAGTAAAGAGGGTAGAAGACTACGGTGTATACGACGTTCTCATCCTCGAAGACGAGAAAACTTTTATACCCTTCGTCGGGGAGATAATCCTGAGCGTGGAAAGGGAAAAGAAACTTATAAGAGTAAAGGACGACCTCATACCCTGACGCCTACCTCTTCTCTTAGCTCCCTCGCAGCTTCTACCATGTTCCTGAGGGAGGGTTCTACCTCCTCCCACCTCCTCGTCTTGAGTCCGCAGTCGGGGTTCACCCAGAGGAGTTCCTTCGGAAGGACCTTCATAGCCCTTCTTAAGATCTCTTTTATCTCCTCTTTAGAAGGAACAGCCGGGGAGTGGATGTCGTAGACTCCTATGCCTATCTGCCTGTCCCAGCCTTTGAACCTCTCGAAGGCTGATATTATCTCCCCTTTGCTCCTTGAAGCTTCTATGGATATGACGTCGAAGTCCATCTGGTAGATGTATTCGATTATGTCGTTGAACTCGGAGTAGCACATGTGGGTGTGTATCTGGGTCTGGGGCTTTGCCCTCGAGCAGAGCCTGAAGGCTTTGACAGCCCAGTCGAAATACTCAGCCCAGTCCCTCTTCTTTAGTGGGACCCCTTCCCTGAAGGCTGGCTCGTCTATCTGGATAACTTTTATGCCTGCCTTTTCGAGGTCCCTCACCTCATCCAGAAGTGCGAGGGCTATCTGGTATGCTATCTCCCTCTTTGGAACGTCCTCCCTGTAGTAGCTCCAGTTCAGTATGGTTACTGGACCCGTGAGCATACCTTTTACAGGCTTTTCGGTCAGAGACTGGGCGTAGGTTATCTCCTCTAAGGTCATGGGTCCCTTTCTGGAGACGTCCCCGTAAATTATTGGTGGTCTGTAGACCCTCGAGCCGTATGAGAGGACCCAGCCGTGCTTCGTGGTGGCTATGCCGTTCATTTTAAAGGCGAAGAACTCGACCATGTCCGTCCTTTCGAACTCACCGTGGACGAGGACGTCGAGACCGACGCCCTCTTGGAAGGCTATGACTTTCTCTATTTGCTTCTTTATGAACTCCTTATACTCTTTCTCGGTTATCTTCCCGGACCTGTAGGCGGACCTTGTTTTCCTCACCTCCTCCGTCTGGGGGTAAGATCCTATCGTGGTAGTTGGGAAGAGGGGGAGCTTCAAGATCTCTTTTTGGATCTTCACCCTCTCTTTGTATGGGAGTTCCCTCCTGAAGTCCTCCTCTTTTAAGGTCGCTATCCTTCTCCTTACCTCAGGGTTCTCACCGAAGGGAACGGAAAGGAGCTTTTCTGACTCTTTCACCTCTCTTAGAGCTTCCTCCTTTCCTAAGAAGGCTTCTTTTAGGACCTTCAGTTCCCTTAGCTTCTCCTTCGCAAAAGAGAGACGTTCCTTTAGTCCTTCCGGGAGTTCGTCCTCAGGTTCGACGGTAACCGGAAGGTGATAGAGGGGGCAGGAGTTTGAGATAGATACTTTCTCAGCTGCTTTTGAAAGCTCCTCTAAGACTTTTAGCTTTTCTTTCAGGTTAGCCCTCCAAGGCTGGCGTCCGTTTATGAGACCCGCTATCAGCTCCTTTTCTTTCGGGAAGCCTTTTTCTTTTATGTTCCTTAAGTTCTCCTCCGAGGAGACGAGGTCAAAGTGGAGGGCGTCCACAGGTAGTGAGACGAACCTCTCGTAGTCTGAGACGCTGTCGTAGTAAGTAAAGACGGTTATCTCCGTTCCTGCATTTTTCAGTTTTTTATAGGCTTCCTTGACGAGTTCCCAGTGCCAGTCCTTCGTGTCCATGACGAGGGCCGGCTCTTCGAAGTGGACCCTCGTGCATCCTTCTCTCTTTAGGGACTCTAAAACTTCCAGATATACCTGAATGATCCTTTCCATCAGCCTCTCGAATGTCTCCCTCTCCTCTATCCTCTCCATCTCTACGATCGGGATCTCCCCTTCCCTTCTTTTGGGAGCTTTAGAGAGCCTGAGAAAGGTAAATG
>WFYM01000050.1 GCA_015490115.1 Aquificaceae bacterium | reverse complement strand
TAGGTGAAGGATCTTAAGATATCCTCGTAGGTTTTTCTCACTTCACTTTTTACGTCGCTCACAGCGAGGACGGTAAACAGAACTATCGTGATCAGGGAAAGTCCGAAGGAGAGCGAGAAGGCACTAAGGAAGAGGCGTCTCCTCAGGGGCATGCCCATATAATATTCTCCTATGATCCTCGTCTTCGGAGGTAGCTTCGATCCCGTCCACGTAGGTCACATACTCGTAGCACGGGAAGTTATGGAGAAGCTAAGAGCCGAGAAAGTTGTGTTCGTCCCGGCATACAGGTCTCCCCTCAAGGAGGGTCATATAGCGTCTCCCGAAGACAGGCTGAAGATGTTGAAGCTCGCCGTGGAGAACGAGGAGGGCTTCGAGGTCGACGACTACGAGATAGCAAAAGGCGGTATATCTTACACCGTCGAGACCCTCGAGTATATGAGGAAGAAGGTAAAGGGCAGGATAGGCTTTCTGATAGGGGCTGACAGCATGCTCAGGTTCCACCTTTGGAGGGAACCAGAAAGGATATTGGAGCTTGCGGACATAGTCGTAGCGGACAGGGAGGGACTCCTGGAGAGGGTGAAGGAATACGTGAGGACCAAGTTCCCCTCCCTCATGGAGGGTAAGAATTTGATCTTTGTGAACACGAGGAGGATAGACATCTCCGCCACCGAGATAAGGAGGAGGGTAAAGGAGGGGAAGAGCATATACTGTCTCGTCCCTTCTCCCGTTGAGGAGTATATAAGAAAGAAAGGTCTCTACCTTTGAGGTGTCAGCCTCTTCCTTACATCTTCTAAAAGGTCTATCACCCTCCCAGCCTCCTCCGAGTTCGTTATGCGGTCCCTCGCTATGCTGAAAGCCTCATCGAAGTTTATACCCGATATGTCTTTGAGAATAGCAGCTATCTTCCTCAGCTGTGATTCGGAGGCTGGGTTTCGGGAGGGGGGTTTAAGAAAGTCCTTTATCCTGAGGTACAGCTGGGCGAGGGCAACGGTGTCCTTTAGGTTGTATTCGGCTATAGTTCTGTAGTTTCCCTTGAAGAACTCCTCCGCGACCTTGCTCCCGTCTATCCTGTCCTTCGGTGTGTATATGCCGAACTTCCTGCATATGAAGTCGAGGGAGAACCTCTTCGACCTGTCGTGTCCTGAGAGGACCCTCAGGAGGTCCACGTGCCTCTCCTCCTTAGGCTCCGAGTCGAGGAGGCTCGAAGTGGGTCTTATACCGTGTATCATGGACCTTACCTTTATAACGTGGCAGTCATAATCGTAGCCGTTGAAGGTGACTATCCTGTCAACAGGATAGCTCAGCCTCTCCCAGAACCTGCTTAAGATCTCGTCCTCTATGTCGAAGAGCCTATCCTCGACCGCCTCCCTCCTCACGGGAAGGAACTCCACCTCGAACTCAGAGCCGTCACCCGTTCTGAAACCCACCCTCTCCTCCGCTCTTCCCGTGTCGGAGGCGTAGAAGACCTCACCTCCCGTTATGGCGTCTCCCTCGACGGTGACCATGGCTACCGATATCACGTATGAGGTGAAGGGGTTGAAGGATATGTCTCTTTCCACCTCCTCCTCGGTCCTCTCCCTCCTTCCCCTGCTCTTCAGGTAAAGGTAATCTTTTAAGTTGACCCCCATGTAATCCGGGACCGTTTCTATGTCGAAGGCTATGACCCTCATGGGACCCTCCCTCCTTTTAAGTATAATACTTGCCTATGAAGACGGGCTTCGTTTACGACGACGTATACTTAAAGCACGACTATCCAGACCATCCCGAGAGGAAGGAGAGGCTGATCTCCATAGTGAACCACCTCGAGAAGGAGGGTCTCCTGAAGGAGACTCTGCTTATAAAACCGAGGAGGGCGAAACCCGAGGAGGTAGCCCTGAACCACGACACGAGCTACATTCAGGAGATCCACGATTTTTGCAGTTCGGGAGGGGGTTTTTTGGATCCGGACACTTACGCGGGGGAGGAGAGCTACGAGGTAGCCCTGACCGCTGTCGGAGGTGTCCTCGAAGGTA
>WFYM01000049.1 GCA_015490115.1 Aquificaceae bacterium | reverse complement strand
GTTTCAATCCCTTATAGGCACTTAATAAACCCCAATTCACTTTCATATTCAGTTGCCAAGGAACCTATAGCCCCGTAAGGCTATGTGAAAATTTTATGTTTTGTTTTTAGGTGTGTCAAGTTGAATTTATTTTCCGTCCACCTCTGATCTTGCGAAAATCCCGGAGGGTAGACAGAAGCCTTGATAGAGTTGGAGTATAAAGTCCTTGTGTGAAGGCTTGTTCACTCCTATTTTCTTTTATACAAGTATCACGAATATCACCTCTCCCCTACGAAGGATATGTAGACCTCCTCCCGTAGGAGACTTTCCGAAGTTCCTGTATTTGATCGTTGGAAGATGTCAAGATAAGCTTTTCAGAGTGTAGTAAAGGACTGGATAGCTTTGACATAGAGATGCTGGGAGATTATCTTTCTCTTGTGAAGAAGGTGTTTGAAGTTGTTAAAGGTAGAATGGATCTCCGAGGTTCTTGAAAAGATAAAGGAGCTACCTTTTGTAGAAGACGTGGAAGTACTGACCGAACTTCCCGAAGATGTTGAGGCTGACCTCGGGATAAGGGTAAAGCTCACGAAGGACGCTGATAAGTATCCGGTAGGCAGGATAATCTCTAAGGTTCTGAACGAAATAAGCTGGAGGGAATTTGAAAATTCGGGGAGGTATCCTGCTGTGTTTTGGGAACAATCCTAAATACAGGTTCTCTTCTTGCAAGATCTACAATGATTATTAAGTCTTCAGGAGAGACTCAACTACCCTTAAGTCCTCCTCCGTGTCCACGCCGTGGTAGAAGTTTTCAGTTATGAGGACTTTAATAGGTATACCGCTTGCAAGAAGCCTCAGCTGTTCGAGACCTTCTATCTCCTCGAGGATCTCTTTTTTCATGGAAACGAACCTGAGGATCGCCTCTCTCCTGAAGCCGTATATGCCAACGTGCTTTAAGGGATAAGGGGGTTTCAGCTCACCCCTCGGATAGGGTATGGGTGCCCTCGAAAAGTAAAGGGCTTTCCCTTCCTTGTCGAGGACTACCTTGACATCCTCAGGTCTGTTCAGGGCTTCGGGATCGTGGAGGGCGAGGGTAACGACTGGGTCCTCTTCGAGGGTGCGGAATATCCTCTCTGCGTCTTCTTTGTATGCGAAGGGTTCGTCCCCCTGATGGTTTATGACTAGATCCAAGTCCAGCTCCCTCACCACGTAGGCTACCCTGTCCGTCCCGGAGGGAAGATCGGAGGGTGTTATGAATATCTCAACCGGAAGGTCGGAAACTACCTTAGCCACCTCTTCAGAATCGGTCGCCAATATGACCCTCTCCCCGAGGGAAAGGCACCTCTCGACGACCCACCTGATGAGGGGTTTCCCTTTTATTCTTCTTAGGGGCTTCTTCGGGAGCCTCGTTGATCTTAATCTGGCTGGTATGACTACAGCCCTCTTCACCGCAGGTATAATTTTATCCTGATGAGGATAGGTGAGTTCCTGAAGGAGAACCAGATATCTATAGGCGACAACGCCTCCCTCCTGTTCGAGAACCTCGGCGTATCGAAAGAGGTCCTTACAAAACTCGAAGCTGAGATAGGAGAGTCCGCGAAGATGTCCAAGTCAAAAGGGAACGTTGTAGATCCGGAGGAGGCTGTCGAAAGATACGGAGCGGACACGGTAAGGCTCTACATCCTCTTCGCAGCACCTCCCGAGCAGGACTTCGAGTGGACGGAGGAGGGCATAAGGGGAGCTTACAGGTTTTTAAACAGGCTTTGGAACTTCGTAACGGAGAGGGCGGATAAGCTAAAAGGTGTGACCTACACGAAAGAGGAGCTAAGAAGCCTTCGGGGAAGGGCGAAAGACCTCAGGAGAAGGATCCACGAGACCGTAAAGGGCTACCTCGAAGACATGGAAAAGGACTTCCAGTTCAACACAGCAATAGCCAAAGTAATGAAGCTATTCGGAGACCTCTCCGAGTTCGAACCTAAGGAGGAAGCGGACTGGAAGGTCCTGAAGGAGGGTGTGGAGACCCTGCTCCTGCTCCTCGCTCCTATAACACCCCACGTATGCGAGGAGCTTTGGAGCTGTATAGGAAAAGAGACTTTGGTTTCCGAAGAGAGTTTCCCAGAACCCGACGAGGAGGCTCTAAAAGTAGAGGAGGTCGAGATACCCGTTCAGGTGAACGGCAAAGTAAGGGCGAGGATAAAAGTCCCCTTCGGTGCGGACGAAGAGACCGCAAAGAAGTTAGCCCTCGAGAACGAAAGGGTAAAGGGATACACGAAGGGGAAGGAAATAAGGAAGGTAATTTACGTTCCTAACAAGCTGATAAACATAGTGGTCTCTTAGGAGGTTAAGTTATGGAGCAGGAGGTGAGCCTCTGGAATTTCGTCCTTTGGTTTTTGAAGGTTCTCGTCCTTGCTTTCCTCGTCGGTATACCCTTCCTCGTCACCGTCGTCCTCGTTTCTCAAGCTCTCTACAGTAAGTTCCTCAAGAAGGTCGAGAAAAAGCTGGAGGAGAAGTATTCGAGGAGGGGCTTCACACTTATAGAGGTCCTCGTGGTCCTCATAATAATAGGACTCCTCGCTGCGATAATAGTCCCGAGGGTCACGGGAAGGGTGGACGAGGCGAGGATAGAGCAGACGAAGGTCCAGATGAAGGCTATAAAGAACGCCCTCGAACAGTATAAGCTCGACAACGGCTTCTATCCCACCACACAGCAGGGGCTGAAAGCCCTCGTAGAAAAACCCACAACCCCGCCCATACCCAAGAGGTGGAGGAAGTATCTGGACAAGGTTCCCAAGGACGCTTGGGGTAGGGACTTCATATACATATCCCCCGGTGTGAACAACCCCTTCGAACTCAAGTCCCTCGGACCCGACGGTGAGGAGGGGACGGAGGACGACATTGATGTCTGGAAGATATAAAGGATTTACCTTGGTCGAGGTGGTCGTAGCCCTCACGATCATAGCTGTCGCCTTCACGACCCTTGTCGAGATCCTGAGCTACGCTCTGAAGGAGGTCTCCTCCTCTGAGGAGAAGCTCAAAAAGATATTCCTCCTCGACAGGAAGCTGAAGGAGGGGGATCTGGAGGGTGTTGTTGTGGAAAGGAGCGACCTTCCCGACTATCCCAACGCCAAAGAAGTTGTCTACTCCTTGGGTGATATCCACTTCGTCAGATATGAGGTCAAGAGGGGGATTTACCCTCGCTGAAGTCTTAGTAGTTCTTATACTCCTTGGTGTTTCCGTCTCCTTGGCTGTTTTTCTCTTTTCGAGGGGTGTGAGTTCGAGCCTCTCCGTCGAGGAGAGGGCTGAGAGACTCTCTCTCCTCGCCAACCTCTTCTGGGACATGGAGAGGAAGGTCTTCGGTGCGGAGAGGGTATACGTAGAGGGGGACGCCATCTATATGGTGACCTCGGGAGGGGACTACTTCCCCGGAATCGTGAGGTGTGCTTACGTCTTCAGGGAAGGGGAGCTTCTCTACTTCGAAGATCCCGACCTCTCGAGGGAGATATACGCGACAGAGGGCGAAGGTATAAGGATAGGGAGGTTCGAAGAGTTTAGGGTGGTCGCCGTCGAGAAGGGTAGGGAATTTCCAGCCTACGACGGTCTCCCCGACGCTGTGAGGGTATACGTAGACGACTTGGTTTTTACCTTCGAGACGCTGAAGTTTTGAGGAGCTTCTCGCACACCTTCGTTATGTCCCCCGCACCCATGAAGAGGACCACCGAGTCTTTCCCGAACCTCTCAACAAATTCGAAGATCCTCTCCTCCTCCTCCGCGAAGAAAACCCCAGCCCTCTCTGCAAGGGATCTCCCGCTAACACCGTAGAGGTTCTTCTCTCCAGCCGGGTATATCTCCGTCACGACGGAGACATCAGGGAGCTTCAGGACCTTAACGAACTCGTCGAAGAGAAGGTGAGTTCTTGAGAACCTGTGGGGCTGGAAGATAAGGAGTAGCTTCCTCTTCGGGTAAAGCTCCCTGATGGATTCTATCACAGCCCTCATCTCGGTCGGGTGGTGACCGTAGTCGTCGTATACGGGAGACCCCTTATAGTAGCCCTTCAGCTCCATCCTCCTTTTGGGGTTCTTGAAACTCTCGAGTGCTTTTGCTATTTCCCTGAAGCTTACACCAAGCTCAAGACATGTGGTCATGGCTGCGAGGGCGTTGAGGACGTTGTGCCTACCCGGTATGCTGAGGGACACCGAACCGAGCTTTTTACCCTTCACGTAAACCTCGAACCTGTACCTTCCCTCCTCAACGGATAGGTTCACCCCCCTCACGTGAGCGCTTCCGCCGGTTCCGAAGAGTAAGAGGCGCTTCCTTACCTTCCCTGCTATCTGGAGGACATTCTTGTCGTCCCCGTTCGCAACGCAAAAACCGTAAAAAGGGACGGAGTCCGCAAACCTGAGGAAAGCTTCCTTTATCTTCTTTATGTTCCCGTAAAAGTCGAGGTGTTCCCTGTCCACGTTCGTGATCACCGCGACCACGGGTGAGAGTTTCAGAAAGGAGCCGTCGCTCTCGTCCGCCTCGGAGACGAGAAGGTCTCCTTTTCCGAGCTTTGCGTTTCCACCGAGCCTGTGGAGTATGCCACCTATGAGGACTGTAGGGTCGAACCCGGTCTCTTCAAGTATGTGAGCTATCATGGAGGTGGTCGTGGTCTTTCCGTGGGAACCGCTGACAGCTATACCCTCCTTTAGCTTGAAAAGCTCCGCCAGCATCTCACCCCTCGGTATTACCGGGATGCCGAGCCTCTTCGCCTTCCTTATCTCGGGGTTGTCCTCACCTACAGCTGAGGAGTAAACAACCACCTGAACCTTCTCGTCCAAGTTCTCCTCCGAGTGACCTATGTAGATCTTGGCTCCTTTTTTCCTGAGCGTTTCCGTGTTCTCGTTCTCCTTTATGTCCGAACCCGAAACCTCGTATCCCATCTCTATCAGTATCCGTGCTATACCGCTCATCCCTATACCGCCTATGCCGACGAAGTGGACTTTCCTTATCTTTTCCCTCAGCATGTCGTATAAAATACTAACCCATGGCTGCTGGGGGTCCTACAACTTCGGTGGCGGACGTTGACATACACACACTATTTCTCCACATAGCGATCATACTGATAGCGGGAAAGACCTTCGGGACCATATTCAAGAGGCTCGGCATACCTCCTGTCCTCGGAGAGGTCTTCGCGGGGATAGTCCTCGGACAGTCCCTTCTCGGGATAATACCCCTGAGCGAAGCTATAAAGGTCCTCGCCGAACTCGGAGTCATTCTGCTCCTCTTTCAGGCGGGACTCGAAGCGGACATACAGACCCTCGTGAGGGTAGGGATCTGGTCTATAGCGGTAGCCTTTTTCGGAGCTTTCCTTCCCTTTGTCGGTGGTTTTGTGGTCTCCTACTACCTCTTCGACCTTCCCCTTATCAGCTCTCTCTTCGTGGGAGGCGCACTCACAGCAACAAGTATAGGGATAACGGTAAGGGTCCTCACCGATCTGGGAAAGCACAAAGACAGGTTCGCCCAGATAGTCCTCGGAGCAGCGGTCCTCGACGACGTCCTCGGTGTAGTCATACTCGCAGCCCTCTACGAGTTCTCCAAGACGAAGACGGTGAACCTCGAAGCTACGGGAAGGCTCGTCCTCGACATAGCCGTTTTCTTCCTCGTAGCCCCCTTCATAGCTAGGGCTTTGGCGAAGTTCATATCCTTCACCGTTGACAAGCTAAAGGACGTTGACATAATACCTTCCGCCATACTCGCCCTCGTCCTCTTTACCGGACACGTAGCCTACAGGTTCGGCTCCCCGGAGATCTTGGGAGCTTTCACAGCTGGTCTTGCCCTCTCGAGGAGCTTCAGCTTCCCTTTGATATCCTTTCTGAAGCTGAGCGACAAGGTGATCCACAAGATAGAGGAGGGGATACTGC
>WFYM01000048.1 GCA_015490115.1 Aquificaceae bacterium | reverse complement strand
ATGCCCGTCTGGACCTCGTCGACGATAAGGAGGAGTCCCTCCTCTTTGCAGAGCTCCTGAACCTCCTTTAAAAATTCGGGTTCACACTCGTTCACTCCTCCCTCTCCTTGAATGACCTCAAGCATCACACCTGCGGTTTCTTTGCTGATCAGCCTCTTGACCGAGTTTATATCGTTCAGCTCCGCATAATCGAAACCATCAAGCATAGGTTCGAATCCCCTTTGAAACTTTTCCTGAGCTGTGGCGGAGAGGCTCCCGTAAGTCCTCCCGTGAAAGCTGTCCCTGAAGGTTATTATCCTGAACCTGTTTTCACCTCTGTCCCTGAAGAACTTTCTGGTGAGCTTTATTGCAGCTTCGTTCGCTTCCGTCCCCGAGTTGCAGAAAAATACCCTACCCTTTGTCCAGAACTCTCCTACAAGCTCCTCCGCCAACTCCTCCTGCCAAGGGTTCTCGAAGAGGTTAGAGACGTGGATCAGCTTCCTCGCCTGAGAGCATATGGCTTCGACAAGATCAGGGTCAGAATGCCCCAAAGAGCAGACAGCTATCCCGGAGACGAAGTCGAGATATCTTTTCCCCTTTTCGTCATAAAGGTATACCCCCTCACCCCTCACGAAACTGACAGGGAGCCTCGAGTAGTTCTCCATGAGGTGCATAGAGACTATAATAAAACTAAATGGATATCGAAAAGTACAAACCGCACCTTGAGCTTATCCTCTCCGAGTGCAACTACCTGCTCAAGAAAGCGAAGGAGGTAAGCAGAAAGGACGTATGCGAAAACCCCGATCTGCAGAAGGCTCTTCGATGGAGTCTCGGAGTCATCGGAAGAACGGTAAAACAGCTACCCGAAGAAATAAAGAAACTCGAACCCGATGTCCCTTGGGAGGATATAGAGGGATACGACCGTTCAGAGGAAAAGCCTTCCAGTATACTTCGAACCACCTGTATCAGGTATCCTGACAGCTCAGAACTTCTCTCCCTCAAGCGAGCCGTTGAGAGACTTCTAAAGGGTATAAGTCCAAAGAGAAAGGATCTGAGGGAGCTTTTCTACGAAGACCACGATAAGTGGGTAAGTTTGACACTTAAACTCCTCGACGAAGGGAAGTTTGACGAACTGGATGTGGAGAGTATTATGGACACACTTTGGTGGTCTAAGTACGCTCTAAGGTATATAGTTGAAGACCACTTAGCTACCATCCTTGAGTTCACCTTCAAGTGGGACAAATACAGAGAACTCTTGAAGCTGGATTATATGAAGGTTTGGGAGTGGATCTATCCGTATGAGAAGGCTAAAGAAGAACTGAACAAACTCGAAGGCGTCCCGAAGAAGTATAAGGAATTGGAACTCCGGTCCGCTTGGTTTGAAGCCAAATGGAGTATCTCCTCTTGGCTCGCAGAGCATGGTATTAAAGCAGACCTCCCATACGAGTGTCCCTATAAACTGGATGAACTTCTGGAGAGGGACCTCAGAAGAGAGGTTGAGGAGTATTTCAGGCAACGATTTGATAACGATACAAATTCCCTACTTCTTTGACGTCATGATGCCATAGAGTGGTGGAAAAAATTTGAGTGAGCTAGGCGATGTGGAAAGGCTTATAAAAGGAAGGTGAACTTAAAGGTTCAGCAAATCTGAGGAGTTTACAATAACGACATAAATTCCTTCTTCCCTAAGCTTCGCCAAACCCTCCCGCAGTTCTATCCAAGCTCCTCCAAGGAAATCCTTAAGAACATCCGAATTCTTTACCCAGACCGCATACTTTGAAAACCTCCACACCTTCCTGAAGAACTCTCTCACGTTCATCTCCGTCTCACCTCGGTATTTTGAGAGAAATCTCACACAGTTGCACTCCACAACCCCTTCTATCTCTCCCCTCCTGAAGAGATAGGCAAATATCTTCTTTGCTTCCTCATCGCTGTCTACATACTCTATCTTCCCACTCGGTTTCCTTTCCTCCTCACCCTTGAAGTCTTCTTTTCTCAAAACCACGAGACCTCTCAGTCCTGAAGGAGTTATCCTTCTCAGTATCGAGGCCAGATCGATTTCGTTTCCTACCATCCGCTCCCTCCACACTTCTCTCACGAGGTGCATTACATCAGCGGGTGTGAATCCTCTCATCCTTTCAGCCCTTTTGATAAGACCCTCTTTCAGCTCCTCGTCTATCCCGAACCTGACTGCGTAGAGTTTTATTATCTCTTCGATCAGGTCCGTGTCCGGTATATCGA
>WFYM01000047.1 GCA_015490115.1 Aquificaceae bacterium | reverse complement strand
GTCACAACAACTCTCGTCCCCCTCTTTGAAGACTCTATCCTCACGTCCCCTCCGTTCCTCCAGACGAGTTCCCTCACTATGTAAAGACCGAGGCTCCCTTTCCTGTAAGCTTCAGCGAGCCTCCCCCTCTCCATTCCTCCACCCGTATCCTCCACGAGTATCAGGACCTTCCCCTCCTCCTCCCAAGCCCTCACCAGAACGCCTCCTTTTTCCGTCACCTTGAAGGAGTTCTCGATCAAGTTGTTCATTATCTCCTCGAGGTCTATCGGTGAGATGCTGAGTTTTATACTCGACACGCACTCCACCTTAAGCTCCAAACCCTTTTCCCTGAACCTCAAAGACCAAAGCCTCTCCAAGGACCTTAGAAAACCGCAAAGGTCTACCTCTTCCTTTTCCTTAGCCCTGCTCGTCTTCCTTATCTGTGATAGAGCCTCCTCGAGGAGTGAGCTTATCCTGTCCGCCTGCTCCACAGCCCTCTCAAGGTAATCCTTCCCTACCACACCTTCTTTTATGCCCGCCAGTATGTTCCTCAGGTTCGCAACGGGTGTTCTGAGGTCGTGGGCGAGCCTGTATATGGCGAGCCTCTGGGCTTCTATGATCTCCTTTATCCTCCTCGACTGGTCCCCTATGACCTCCGAGAGCCTGTCCACCTCCCTAACCCAGCTCCTCGGAAGCTCCCTCGGGTAAGGTATGTCCCTTATGGACCTTTCGAGCCTGAGAAGATCCCTGCTCACGAACCTCGAGAGAATGTAGGCGATCAAGAGGTAAACCGGGACGAAGGCGAGTATCGAGAGGACTATCTTTGTAAACATCCTCTTCCCTATGGGTATCCCTATTATCTTGACGGTGAAGAAGGCTATCATGGAAGCTACAACGAGGTATGTGAGGAAAAGCGCCACGAAACAGACCCAGAAGAAGGAGACCTTACTCGAACCTATAGCCGAACCCCCTAACCGTTTTTATCCTCTCCGCGAGCCTCCTGTCCACCTCCATTATCTTAGTCCTTATCCTGTATATGTATGTGTCTATTATCCTCTCGTATTCGGGGACCTCACTACCGTATACCTCCCTCGCTATTTCCTCTCTCGTGAGGACCTTTCCCTTCGAGAGTAGAACCTTCCTGAGGACCATGTATTCCTTGGCTGTGAGGTCGAGGGGCTTCCCCTTTACGTATATCCTCCTTTCTCCCTCCCTTATCTCGAACTCCCCCACCCTCACCCTGTCCCCTGTCTTTTCCCTTCTCCTGAGGAGCGCCTTTACCCTCGCGAGAAGCTCCCTCATGTTGAAGGGTTTCGTGAGGTAGTCGTCAGCTCCGAGTTCTAAACCCACTATCCTGTCCTCTTCAGCGTCTCTGGCGCTCAGGATCAGGACCATTGAACCGGTCTCCGAAAAGGTCCTGCAAAGATCAAACCCGTCCACGTCGGGTAGCATAAGGTCGAGGATCACAACGTCCGGACTAAAGAGGTCGAAGACCTCAATAGCTTCCCTTCCGGTCGAAGCTACCTTCACCGAAAACCCCTCCCTCTCGAGGTATCTCCTTAGGAGATCACCCATGAGCTGGTCGTCCTCGACGATGAGGACCCTTCCCCTCATCGAGGAAATTTTGAAACTTTTTCAACTCATGTTCAAGTGAGTTTCAAGAAAGGGTTTTAAGTTTTTCAAAAACCAGAGGGAGGTGGTGTTATGAGGAAGTTTGTGTTAGGAACGCTCTTTGGGGGCATAGCTTTAGCTGGGGAGCCTTGGGACCTTACAGCACCCACGGGTCTCAAGTTCGGACTCATCAAAGGCTACGAGAACTGGCACGTGGTAGCCACCCACTTCAGGACCGACAAGAACGAACTCAGATACATAATAGGGAACGAAAAGGCTGTTGAAGCTTACAAGAAAGGCATGAAGAAGTTCCCAGACGGTGCCATACTCGTGAAGATAGGCTACAGCATAAAGAAGAACCCGGCTTTCGAAGCCTCACTCGAACCCGACGTGATCCAGAGGGTAGAGTTCATGCTGAAGGACTCGAAAAGGTTCAAGGAAACGGGTGGATGGGGCTTTGCGAGGTTCGTCTACGATGCGAAGACGGGAAAGTATAAGGTCTTCGGTAAGAGTCCCAAGGACTATATGCAGTGCTTCTCCTGCCACAAGCTCGTGGAGAACAAGGACTTCGTCTTTACCGACTACGTGAGGAGGAGGTGATCAGGAGGTCCCGGTGCTTCCGAAACCTCCTTCCCCCCTCTCCGTAGTTCCCACCTCCTCCACCTCTTCGAGCTTTGCCTTCGCAACCGGAACTATAACGAGCTGGGCTATCCTCTCTCCCCTCCTTACGGTCACTTCTTCGTCTCCTAAGTTGACGAGGAGGACCTTCACCTCACCCCTGTAGTCAGCGTCTATAGTTCCGGGAGCGTTCAGGACCGTAAGACCCTTCTCGAGGGCGAGACCGCTCCTTGGTCTTATCTGACCCTCGTAGCCTTCGGGTATCTCGAGGACGAGTCCGGTAGGTATCAGGACCCTCTCCATCGGTCTTATGACGACGGGTTCGGAGACCGCAGCTCTGAGATCCATACCGGAGGACATGGGTGTGGCGTATTCGGGGAGGGGGAGGTCTTTCGCGTGGGGGAGCTTTTTTACCTTCACCTTTATCATGAGCGGTCCAGCCTGTCCGTCAGCTTCGGTCTTCCCCTCTCGTCGAGTTCGAAGACCTTCACCTTTACCTTCTGACCCACCCTAAAGACCGTCCTTGCGTCCCTCACCCTCCTCCTCATGTTCTCCACGTGGAGAAGCCCCACCTTACCGGGGAGTATCTCTACAAAAGCTCCGTATATCTCCACCCTCGTCACCTTTCCTTCGTATACCTTCCCAACTTCCACCTTCTGCTCCTTCGGGACCTCACCCTCCCCGTCTATGCCCATCGTCGTGAACTTTGGTCTTCCGAACTCGTCTATCTCGAGGACCTTCACCTTCACTATGTCCCCCACGCTGTACTTTTCACCCGCGTGCTTTACGGGCTGAGCCATCTTGGAGACGTGAAGGAGTCCTATCTTACCCGGCCAGAGTTCTATGAAGGCTCCGTAAGGCTCCACCCTCGTCACCTTCCCCTCGTATACCTTTCCGACCTCCACGTCCTTTACTATGTCCTCTATCATCTTTATGGCTTTCTGTATGGCTTCGTCCGAGTAACCCGTGAGGTAGACCTTCCCCTCCTCCCCTACCCAGACCTTCACCTCAGTCTCCTCGTATATCTTCCTCACGTTCGCACCGCCCGGACCTATGATCAGCGGTGCCTTCTCCTCAGGCACCCTGTGGATCACTATCCTCGGAGCGCGAGGAGAAAGCTCCTTCCTCGGCTCGGGTATGGCTTCGTACATCTTCTCGAGTATGTAGAGCCTTCCCTCCCTCGCCCTCTCTAAAGCTTCCTTCATTATCTCCTTCGTTATCCCCTTTACCTTTATGTCCATCTGTATGCTCGTCACACCCTCCCTCGTCCCGGCTACCTTAAAGTCCATGTCACCGAGGTGGTCCTCGTCCCCCAGTATGTCCGAGAGTATCACGTACTTTTCCCCTTCCAAGATGAGACCCATAGCTATACCGGCTACGTGCTTGTTCCCCTTTACGGGGACTCCGGCGTCGAAGAGAGCGAGGGAACCTCCGCAGACTGTAGCCATAGAGGTGGAACCGTTGGACTCGAGTATGTCGGAGACTATCCTGATTATGTAGGGAAACTCCTCTTCGTCGGGGATCACGGGTTCTAAAGCCCTTTCAGCCAAGGCTCCGTGTCCTATCTCCCTCCTCCTCGGCGGACCCCAAGGGCGGGCTTCCCCTCCTGAGAAGGGTGGGAAGTTGTAGTGGAGCATGAACCTCTTGAAGACCTCACCCTCCGCTATGGTCTCTATCATCTGGGCTTCGTCGGGAGCGCCCAAGGTAACGGTAACGTAAGCCTGAGTTTGACCCCTCCTGAATATGGCGGAGCCGTGGGGAGTGTCGAAGGGGTGGACCTTTATCTCTATCGGTCTTATCTCCTCGGGTCTCCTCCCGTCTATCCTGATCCCCTCCTTTAGTATCTTCTCCCTCATCAGCCTGCTCTCGAGCTTTTTAAAGAAGAACTTGACGTTGAAGTGGAGGTCTTCCGGTATTGAGTTCCTCTCTATGAAGCTCTCGACTATGGAGTCGAGTGTTTTGTATCTTTCCTTTTTGTCCCTGATCGAGAAGGCTTTCAAAATCTCGGGTGTGCATTCCTCTTCGAGCTTCTTCAGGATCTCCTCGTCGAGGGTTACCTTCTGGAACTCAGCCTTGGGGACTCCCATCTCCTTCCTCAACTTTTCCTGAACCTCTATGAGTTCCTTTATAGCTTCGAGACCAAAGAAGAGGGCGTCCGTCAAGACTTCTTCTGGGACCTCCTTCCCTCCCCCCTCTACCATGACTATCGCATCTTTAGTTCCCGCCATAACTATCTCGAGGTCCGCCTCCTTCCTTTCCTCGTAAGTCGGGTTCGCAACGAACTCACCGTTTATCCTGCAGACCCTCACCCCTGCTATCGGTCCCTCCCAAGGTATCCTCGATATGTGGAGGGCTGCGGAGGCTCCGGTTATGGCGAGGACGTCCGGATCGTATCTGTCGTCCGCCGAGAGGGTAAGGGCTGTAACGACGACGTCGTGGAAGAAGCCCTCCGGAAACAGAGGTCTTATGGGTCTGTCTATTACCCTCGATACGAGTATCTCCCTGTCCGTCGGCCTCCCCTCCCTCTTTATGAAACCTCCCGGTATCTTCCCGTAGGCGGAGGGTCTCTCCCTGTAGTCGACCGTGAGGGGTGTAAAGTCTATGTCCGTGTTAGGCTCGTCGGACATTACCGCTGTTACGAGGACCGCGGTGTCACCCTGCCTGACCACTACCGCACCGTCCGCCTGACCCGCGTATCCACCGGCTTCTATGATAATGGGTTCAGGACAGTTTCCTACCCTTGCCGCCTCTTCCATCTCACTTTACCTGAAGACCGAGTCTCTTCGAGATCTCCACGTATTTGGCGTAGTCGGTTTCCTTCAAGTATTCGAGGAGCTTCCTCCTCTTGTTTACCATGGCTATCAGACCCCTCCTCGAGTGTATGTCCTTTTTGTGCTTCTTCAGGTGTTCCGTGAGCCTGTTTATCCTCTCGGTCAGTATAGCTATCTGGACCTCCGGAGAACCTGTGTCCTGCTCGTGCCTCTGGAAGCTCCGTATAAGCTCCCACTTCTTCTCCTTGGGAAGGGGCATCCCGAAACCTCCTCCGTGAAAACTGCAATTTTTTATTATACCATCAAACCTCGTATATTCTGTCGAGCAGATCCTTAGCCTTTTCCGGGTCGAGTTCCCTCAGCTTCTTGTAAACTTCCCTCGCGGAGTCTATCTTTCCGAGGCGGGCGTATCCCACGCCGAGTTTAAAGAGCAGTTCGGGATCGTCGGGTCTCTTCTTTAGCTCCTCTTTTATGTCTTCTACGAGCCTCTCGAGGAGGCTCTCCCCCATCCTGCTGAATACACCTCTGTAGTTCCTCATAATTAAATAAGTTATGGACTGGGCTGAGGAGGTCCTGAGGAAGCTCAGGGAGGAGGGACTCTACAGGAGGAGGAGGCTGAGGGACGGGCTTCTCGACTTTTGCTCCAACGACTACCTCGGTCTCAGGGACCACCCCGAGGTTGTGGAGGCTTCTTTGAGGGTCCTCAAGGAGGAGGGTTTAGGTTCCGGAGCTTCCCAGCTCGTCTCTGGCTACACGAGGCACCACAAAGAACTCGAGGAGAAGCTCGCCGAGTTCAAGGGAACTCCCGCCTGTGTCCTCTTCGGCTCCGGATACCTCGCCAACTTAGGAACCATACCGGTTCTCGCAGGGGAAGGTGACCTTATACTGAGCGACGAGCTGAACCACGC
This sequence comes from Aquificaceae bacterium, assembly GCA_015490115.1. Classification (GTDB taxonomy): domain Bacteria; phylum Aquificota; class Aquificia; order Aquificales; family Aquificaceae; genus Hydrogenivirga. The sequence continues at coordinate 5,043 of WFYM01000047.1, read as the reverse complement.
CTCTTTAATAGACGGCTGCAGGATGTCTAAAGCTGAGAGGTTCGTCTTCAAGCATAGGGACTACGAGGAGGTGAGGGAGTTTCTGACAAAGAACAGAAAAAAATACAGGAGGGTCCTCATAGTCACCGACACGGTCTTTAGCATGGAGGGGGACTTGGCGGATCTGAGGGAACTTTACAAGCTCTCGGAGGAGTTCGACTGCCTCCTCTACCTCGACGACGCCCACGGGACGGGAACGATAGGTGAGGGGAGGGGAGCCTTGCGTGAGTTCGGTCTCCCTTGGAGGGAAAACGTGGTCCTTATGGGGACCCTCTCCAAAGCACTCGGGAGCTACGGAGCCTTTGTGTGTGCTGAGAAGAGACTCGTTGACCTCATAGTGAACAGGGCGAGGACCCTGATATTTACCACCTCCCTCCCACCTTCCCTCTGTGCGGGTGCTTTGAAAGCTGTGGAGATACTGGAGAAAAACCCGGACCTCGTGAAGGAGCTAAGGAGAAGGTCAAAAGACATACACAGGAGGCTCTCGGATCTCCCCGCGGAGGTCCCCTTCCACGGGACACCCATAATACCCTTGATCGTCGGCGAAGAGGAGAGGGCTTTGGATATCTCTTCGAGACTCTACGAAGAGGGCATACTCCTTCAGGCTATAAGGTATCCCGCTGTCCCGAAGGGAAGGGCGCGCCTCAGGTTTACCGTCAGCTTGAGATACAAGGAGGAGGAGATCGATCTTCTCCTCGAGAAGCTTGATCGGTGCTTCAAAGAGGTTTAAATTTAAATACTGGCTGGAAGGGGGCGAACGGATTCGACGGGGACCGGGGTCCCCGGGGAGCAGGCCGGGTGGCTCCCGTAACAGCCGTCGAAACACTTCCCGAGGCTGAGCTTGCTCTCGCCGCCTCTTCAATTAGGCGGCGCGTCCCCGGTGGGTTGCGGGTTTACCACCGGCGGGCGTCAGAGGAAACCCGCTCGGGTGTCCCGGGCGCACGGGGACGGGACACCGACACAGAAACTCCGTGCTTGCCTCCGGTAGCCTGCCCGTGGGCGATCCGGGGGGAGAGCGAAAACACGGGCTAAGCCTGTAGAAGCCCCGGAAGTGGCTCCGGTTCTCGGACGCGGGTTCGATTCCCGCCGCCTCCATAACAAAAAACATGAGAAAGCTCCTCCTCCTGCTCACGGTAACCTTCAGCTTTACCTTCTCAGCTGAGACCTTCCTTCAAATATTCGGAGACCTGAGGGCGGGCTACTCCTCCGAAGAGGGAAGATTAAACTTCACCTTGGGAGACACCGACCTCCTCGGATTCCTGATCCACAAAAATTTTAAAGTCCTAATAGAGATGTACCTCGAACAGCCCGAGGCGATCCTAGACGTTGAAAGGGGATACGCGGAGCTAAAGGTGGAAAATTTTAGCTTCAGGCTCGGTAAGTTTCACACACCGCTCGGCTACTTCAACAGGGCATGGCACCACGGTCTCTACCTCATGACACCTATAGACAGACCTCTCATAGTCAGCTTCGAGGACGAGGGAGGTCCCCTCCCCGTTCACATGGTAGGCGTAGGTTTTGACGCTAAGTGGAGAAGCTTGGGTCTTTCTCTTGTCCTCGGAAACGGAAATTTGCACCTCGGCTCCACGAACACTTCCGACCTCGACAATAAAAAGAGCTTCCTCGGAAAGCTCTACTTCTCTTGGGACCCCTATTCGGAAGCGGGTATGAGCTTCGGATACGACCCCATGGAGGTGAACGATCCTGAGGTCGGCTACGTGAGAACCGAAAACTACATACTCGGTCTTCACGTAGCTTACAAGAGACCCGGCTTTGCGGAGGTAAACGGAGAAGTTTACATGCTCGAGGAGAGGGTCTCAGGCAAGGGAGGCTCAGGAGGGTTTCTTCTACTCTCTTACCCTCTCCTTGTGAGTAAACCCCTCGGTGAGGTGAGACCTTATATTATGTTGGAGTTTCTAAACTGGGAAATGGGAAATCCTTGGTTCGAATCTATTAAGAAAAAGCTGGAGGAGGAGGTGCCTCTCAGAAGAAGGACAAAATACACCTTAGGAGTTAAGATCACACCCTTTGCCTACATGAGCGTGAAGCTGGAGGTCTTCTACGAGGATCTGAAAGAAGGAAAGAACGCGTGGGCTGTGAGAGCCTTCGTGGGTTTCGGCATACCTGTGGTGAGGTAGGTTATGAGGTGGGTTATTCTGCTTTTATTTTTCTCCTTCGTCTGCTTCGGCGAGATAGCGGTGGTGGCAAACCCTTCTTTTAAAAACTCCTCAAACCTCAAAGATCTCCTTCTCGGCGTCTCAAAAAGGAACGTGGTAATATATCTTACCGATGATCCAGACTTTAACGAAACCGCTATAAGGAAACTTATAGGTATAACCTACGAGGACTTCAAGATCTTCTGGCTCGAGAAAGCCTTGAGGGGGGAAGGGGTCCCTCCGAAGGAACTTCCCCCCGAGGAGGTGAGAAGGGAGGTGAGGAGCAGGAGGAACGCTATAGGTATAATCCCCCTGAGATACGTGAAGGACCTCAAAGTTCTGAAGGTGGTGAGATGAATCCGATGCCCAAGTTCCAGTTATACACCTTTTCCCTCTTCTTCTTACTGATACTTTTCCTTCTGTTCTTCTTCGTCTTCCACTCTCTCCCCAGCATAACCGAAAAGGCGAAGCTCGAAGCGGAGAGGCTCCTCACCGACGAGATATCGAGACAGCTGAGCAACGTAGTCTCCCAGATGAAGAAGATAGCGAGAAACAAAAGGCTCGACAAGTTCCTTATAGAGGAGAAGGTATGGAGGTGGTTCTTCGAGAAGAAGCTGGAGGCTCTGATTACGGACCACATAAGACACCTCTACGTCATATACAGGAGGGAGGAGGGGAGTTTCGACTACCTCATCTTCGTGAGCCAAAAAGGTCACCCTCCCGACTACACCTTCCTCAGCAGATTAGAGGAAACCATAGAGTCAGCCTTCAGGTCGAAGGGGGACGTTGTGATAAAGGGGGAAGATTTTATAACCCTCTTCAAACCTGTGAGAGTGGAAGGTGAGACGGTCCTCCTGATCGGAGCCGACTTCTCACCCGCCCGCTTCCTTGAAGTGGAGAGGACGATAAACACGATGAGGAACATAATAGGTGTGAGCGCTTCTATAATATCCCTCCTCCTCACGGTCCTCATACTCTTGGCGGTGAGGTCGGGCTTTATAGAGAGGAAGCTCTTCGTAGATCCTTTAACGGGGGTCTTCAACAGAAACATACTCCCGAGGATACGCAACACGGTCATGACCCAGCACTACGGACTTCTGATCGTCGACGTGGACAACTTCAAGAGCATAAACGACACATACGGACACGAGGTCGGGGACAAGGTCTTGAGGGCTGTATCCGGGAGGATGAGGAACCTCATAAAAAAAGACAGGGACATACTCGTGAGATACGGAGGTGAAGAATTTTTGATCTTCGTAAAGCACAACGGCGAGAAGGAAAGACCCCTGATCGTAGCGGAGAGGATAAGGAAGGCGGTCAGAAAAAATCCCGTCGTTGTGAACGGAAAGTCCATAAGCGTATCCGTATCGGTCGGTGTCCTTCCCGACGTCTCGGAGGAGAGGGATCTGGAGGAGGCGATAAGGAAGGCTGACGTAGCCCTCTACACCGCAAAGAGAAAGGGAAAAAACAGGGTAGAGGTCTTCAAAGAGGAGGCGGAAGCCCACCACCCCCTCTCCTTCTGGGACGTGAGGGAAGCCATAGAGGAGGGGAGGGTGGAGTTTCTCTACCAGCCCGTCTACGATCTCGAGAGCGGGAAAATTGTAATGCTCGAGACCCTCGTGAGGCTAAGAGGTGCTTCCGGAGACCTAATAACTCCGGAGAGGTTCCTCCCGGTCCTCAGGGAGACGGAAGCCCACCTTATACTCACCAAGCATGCTGTGATCAAGAACGCGGAGGTCCTCAAAAAATATCCGAACATACGCCTCAGCCTGAACGTTGAGATGGGAGTTCTCTCGGACGGTGAGGTAGTTGATCTCATAGAGGAGAGCGTAAAAGATTCTGAAGGACGGTTGTGCTTGGAGATAGTGGAGAACGACGGTCCCTCCGAAGAGGTTACCTTGAGGAATTTGAGCAGGTTGAAGGGTTCCGGTGTCTGCATAATCGTCGACGACTTCGGGAAGGGAAGGTCGAGCCTCATAAAGCTCGCCCAACTCGAGGTGGACTACATAAAGGTAGCGGGCGAGATCGTGGAGAACTTAAGCAGGGAGAGGTTCAGGGTCCTCTGCAGGGGAATACTCGAGTTCTGTGAGGAGGTGGGGATAGGCGTTGTAGCGAAGAACATATCCTCCGAAGAAACTTTAAGGGCTGTGAGGGATCTCGGTATAAAGTTAGGTCAGGGTGTATACCTCTCCGAGCCGAAACCTCTGGAACATTTCTTAACCCGTTCCTAAGATCTATCTATTATGAGGAGCGACGTGATAAAGAAAGGGGTGGAGAGGGCGCCCCACAGGGCGCTTCTGAGAGCCTGCGGTCTTTCGGAGGAGGATTTGGAGAAGCCTTTGATAGGCATAGCTAACTCTTATACGGACATAATCCCCGGACACGTTCACCTGAGGGAGTTCGTCGAGCCTATAAAGGAGGCTGTAAGGGAAGCGGGAGGTGTCCCGATAGAGTTCAACGTCATAGGTGTTGACGACGGCATAGCCATGGGACACTACGGCATGCACTACTCCCTACCTTCGAGGGAGCTGATAGCGGATTCAATAGAAACTGTGGTAAACGCCCACCAGCTCGATGCCCTCATATGCATACCCAACTGCGACAAGATAGTCCCCGGAATGCTCATGGGAGCCTTGAGGGTGAACATACCGACCATATTCATAAGCGGCGGTCCCATGCTCGCCGGAGAGGTGAACGGGAAAAAGGTAGACCTCATCTCCGTCTTCGAAGGAATAGGACAGCTAAAAGCTGGGAAGATAACGGAGAGGGAACTCAAAGTAATAGAAGAGAACGCCTGTCCAACGTGCGGTAGCTGTTCGGGAATGTTCACAGCCAACTCTATGAACTG
>WFYM01000046.1 GCA_015490115.1 Aquificaceae bacterium | reverse complement strand
TCCTTCCCTTTGAAGTCGAGGGTCTCGAGAACCTTCCTAACCCTCGAGGAGACACCCCTTCCGAGCTTGGAAAGAAGCTTCGTATCACCCTCAAAGAGCAGGACACCGCAGACATCTATGTCGGAAGTCCTAAGGTCTCCCTCTAACCTCCTAACCTCCATGGTCCTGACCTCCAAAATAATGATATAGTTTAAGTATGGAGAGGGAGCAGGAAAAGCCGAGGGTTGTCGAAGAAGGGATATGGATAGCGGGCGAAGCTGTAAAGAAGGCTCCGAGGCTGAGGGGTGTCCCGACGGGTGTTGAGGGACTCGACGAGCTTTTCTTCCACACGGAGATAAAGAACGGGAAGGTGGTGAGGAAGCCCCTCGGAGGCATTCCCGAATACGCTGTGGTGAACCTGACGGGAGTCTCCGACACGGGAAAGTCCCTCATGGCTGAGCAGTATACGGTGAGGCAAGCTCAGAGAGGGGACGTTGTAGCCTTCGTTACCGTGGAGAGTCCAGCCCCCTTCGTCACGATGGGTCTGAGGGAAAGGGCAAAAGCTATGGGGATCGACTTCGAAGAGATACAGGACAGGATAGTTTTGATAGACGCTGCGAGCCACAGCTCCTTGAGGGAGAGCATACCCAACCTCCTCGCCACCCTCGCCCACGCCATAAAGACCTATAAGGTGAGGCACACGGTCATAGACTCGATAACGGGGCTTTACGAAGCCAAAGAGATGCTCGCGAGGACCGTAGTCAGACAGCTCTTCAACTTCATGAAGAAGTGGTATCAGACAGCCATATTCATATCCCAGAAGAGGAGCGGACACGAGGAGCTTTCAGCTGAAGCTGCCGGCGGATACGCGGTGAGCCACATAGTAGACTGCACCATGGTCCTCGCCAAGGAGCTTATAATGACTAAAGCCCAGTCGAACCTCTACAAAAAGCCCATAGGTGACGTTGTGAGGCTCTTCAGGATAGACGGGTGCAGACTGTGCGGTCACGACACGAGGACCCACTACCTCGAGATAACTGAGACCGGTCTCGTGGTTATCGGAAAACCAGTGTAAAATATATATTTAGGAGGGTGGAAGATGGGAATAGGGGAGAGGATAAGGAGGATAAGGGAGGAGAAGGGACTTTCCTCTGAAGAATTCGCCAAAAAGATAGGAATACCCACATCGAGGCTCGAAGAGATAGAGAGCGGGAAGCTCGAGCCTTGCGAAGCTACCCTCGTTTACATATCCAAGATATTCGACGTAGACTACAGGTGGCTGAAGGAAGGCGAGAGGAGGATGGCTGAGGTAGCCTGATCACTTCATCCTCTTTATCAGCTCCTCCGTGACCTCAGTTATACTCACGCCTCTTGTTGTGAGGTTCAAAACCAGTGCGTAAAGGAGGTCAGCCACCTCACTTATAATTTCTTCCCTCTTCCCGTTCTTCAGAGCTATCAAAACTTCCACAGCCTCCTCCCCGAACTTCTGAACGACCCTGTCCGGACCTTCCTTTATGAGCTTCGCGGAGTAAGAGTCTTCGGGCAGATTCTTTACCCTGTCCTCCAAAACTTCTTGGAGTCTCGGGAGGGCTTCGAAAGGCAAAGGCTTTTCAACCTTAGACCCGTCGATCCTCCTGAAGAAGCAGTTCCTCTCCCCGAGGTGGCAAGCCTTGTTCTTCTCCTGCTCAACTATGTATATAAGTGCGTCTCCGTCGCAGTCTACCCTTACCTCGAGGACCCTCTGGAGTTCCCCGGAGGTCTCACCCTTCTTCCATATCCTCTTCCTGCTCCTCGAGTAGTAGTGGGCGTAGCCTGTCTCGAGGGTCTTTCTTACCGCCTCCTCGTTAGCCCAAGCGAGCATGCGGACCTCACCCGTCCTGTAGTCCTGAGCCACAACGGGTATGAGACCCCTCTCGTCGAAGCTAAGATCTTCCACGGTAAAACTCTCCATATTTTTTGTCCACCTTCATTATATGGGAATAGAGCCAGCCCAGAACGAGGGCAAGACCGGTTCTGAACTCCTTGACGTTCCCTTCCATCTTGGCGAGGAGGCTCAGCATGAGCTTCCTGAACTGGTCATGGGCTTTTTTGTGGTTCTCAAGATCAGGGTATCCTATCTCCCTCATGAACCTCTCCTCGTCCGAGAAGTGCCTCTCCACGTATAGGGTCACCTCCCTCTTGAAGAAAGCCATGGCTTCTTCCGTCTTCCCCTCCGTCAGAAGGTCGTGTACCCTGTTTATCATGTCGACGAGGGTCCTGTGCTGTCTGTCCATCTCCTCGACACCAGTAAGAAGCTCATCGGACCACTCTATAATCCCTATCCTTCCCCCTCCTTCTAATACTCTATCCCAAATCTCTTTACCGTTTCAACGAGGAGTTTTACTTTCTTGAGGTCCATGTCTGGAGCTATGCCGTGACCGAGGTTGAAGATGTATCCCGTTCTTCTCGGTATGCTCCTCAAAAGTTCGAGGGTCTTCATCTTTACGGTTTCCTCGCCGGAGTAGAGGACAGCGGGGTCGAGGTTCCCCTGAAAGACGTTCTCGAACCTCACCATCTCCACGGAAAGGTCTACGCTCCAGTCAACCGAAAGGACGTCAGCACCCGTTTGGGAGGCGAGGTCTATGAATGAGGAGGAACCCCTGAAGAAGTAAATAACGGGAACCTCGTAAAATTTTTTGATCCTACCCACGAGTTCCTTGACGTAAGGGAAGACGAGTTCCTCGTAGTCGGACCTGCTGATATAAAGTGTCCAGCTGTCGAAGATCTGGACGAGGTCAGCCCCGGCCTCTATCTGGCGGGAGAGGAAGGAGTAAACCGTGTCCGTCAGCACCTCCATGAGCCTTTTAAAGTCATACTCCCTCTCCCACATGAATATTTTTGTCTTTTTAAGTTCTCTTATGGGGGAGCCTTCGATAAGGTAGCTTGCTAAGGTAAAGGGTCCTCCCGCAAAGCCTATTACGGGAACGTCTTTTGAAAACTCCTTCAGCCTCCTCACCACCTCGTAAACGTATCCGTTTTCATCTGGGTCGTAAGGCTTGAGATCGGAGAGCTTACCGCTCCAGAGGACTTTTGGTCCCTCACCTTCCGTGAACTCGATCTTCGCCCCGAGAGGCTCGAGGGGGACGAGTATGTCCGAAAAGAGTATGACAGCGTCGACGCCGAGGAGTTCTAAGGGGAGGAGGGAGACCTTCACCGAAAGCTCCACATCCTTGCAGAGGGACAAAAAGTCCTTAGCCCTCCTCCTTATCTCCTGATACTGGGGCATATACCTTCCCGCCTGACGCATGAGCCATACGGGGAACCTCTCAACTGGTTCTTTCGCTATGGACCTGAGGAGGAGGGGCTTCTTCATGTAAAGGATTATATTTAAAATACTCTCCATGACGGAGACATTCAGCGTAAGGACGACGAAGCACACGGGTGTTGTCAACATAACGCCTCAGGTGAAGGAGATAGTAAAGAGGTCTGGAGTAAAGGAGGGTCTCTGCATAGTCTACGTTCCACACACGACGGCTTGTGTATTCGTGAACGAAGGGGCTGACCCGGACGTCGTTAGGGACATACTCTACATGCTTGAGAAGCTCGTCCCTTGGAGCGATCCCGGTTACGAACACGGAGAGGGGAATTCCGCGGCTCATATAAGGAGTGCAATAATAGGAAACTCGAGGGTCATACCCGTGGTCGACGGGAGACTCTCCCTCGGCACTTGGGAGTCCATATTCCTCGCCGAGTTCGACGGTCCGAGGGAGAGGAAGGTGGTCGTGAAGGTCATAGGAGACTGATATGGAAACGCTCGTAGCCTTTCTCGTACTTGTCGGGATACTCATATGGTTCCACGAGCTTGGACACTTCCTCTTCGCCAAGCTCTTCGGCGTGAGGGTAGAGGTCTTCTCCGTTGGCTTCGGACCCCCCATAGTGGCGAAGAGGGTAGGAAATACCCTCTACCAGATAGCCCTCATTCCCCTCGGGGGTTTTGTGAAGCTCTACGGAGAAAACACGAGGGTAGAAGACCCTGAAGCCTTCTCCTCGAAACCCCCGTGGCAGAGGATCCTTATAGCCTTCGCGGGACCCCTCTTTAACCTCATACTCACGGTCCTCCTCTTTTGGGTAGTCTTTTCGGTGGGTGTCGAGGTCCCCAAATACATGAAGGGTCCGCCCGTTGTGGGCTACGTGGAGGAGGGAAGCTGGGGGGAGAGAGCGGGCATAAAGCGCGGGGACAGGATCCTGAGCATAGGAGGCAGGGAGGTCGAACTTTGGGAGGACATAAGGAGGGTCGTTATAGAGGCGAGCATAGAGGAGAAGGGGAAGATCAAGGTGGTGGTCCTCAGGGAGGGGAGGAAGGAGGTCCTCGAAGCTCCTCCTCCCAAGATAGAAACGGGTTCGGAGTCCCTCGGTATACATCCCGACCTTCCCCCCGTGGTGGGAAGGGTATTCGAGAGGATACCGGGTCTCGGACCCTCCCCGGCACATCAGGTAGGTATAAGACCGGGGGACAGGATAGTTGAGGTGAACGGAAAGGTGGTAAAGAGCTGGTTCGAGGTGGTGAAAGAGGTGAGGGCTTCAAAGGGAAAGCCCGTCAAGCTAAAGATAATTAGGGGAGAAAAGACCGTAGAGAAGGAGGTGGTTCCCGCTATAGACCCGAGGAGGAAGGTCCCCGTCCTCGGCATAGGACCCAAGTTCGAAACTGTAAAGGAGTCCTTTTCCCCCTCGGAAGCTTTAAGGAGATCTTTCGAGAGAACTTGGGAACTCACAGCCCTCACCTTCAAGGTCCTCTGGGGTCTGATCACGGGGGCTGTTTCCGTGAAGACCCTCGGAGGTCCGATAGCCATAGCCCAGTTCGCTGGACAAGCTGCGGAAGGAGGTCTCATACCCTTCCTCTCCTCGATGGCTTTTATATCCCTCCAGCTTGCCATCTTCAACCTCCTACCCCTCCCCGTCCTCGACGGGGGTCTCATACTCCTCTTCCTCGTAGAGATGGTAAGGGGAAGACCCCTCCCCGACAGGTTTAAGGAATACTGGCAGAGGATAGGCTTTGCCCTGATAATATCCCTCATGGCTTTTGTGGTCATAAACGATCTCCTGAGGATCGTAGGAAAATAGTTAAGGAGGTGTAGCCATGAAGAACCTTCCTCCGGGTAAGAACCCCCCTGAGGACGTTTACGTGGTCGTCGAGATACCTCAGGGGAGCGGTATAAAGTATGAGGTGGACAAGGAAACGGGTCTCGTCTTCGTGGACAGGTTCCTCTTCACCGCCATGTATTACCCCTTCAACTACGGGTTCATACCCCAGACCCTCGCTGACGACGGGGACCCAGTTGACGTCCTCGTGATATCGAGGGAGCCTGTGGTTCCCGGTAGCGTCCTGAGGGCAAGACCGATAGGAGTTCTCGACATGAGGGACGAGGAGGGTATAGACACAAAAGTGATAGCCGTTCCCCACTCGAAGATAGACCCCTCATACGAGAAGGTAAAGACCGTAGAGGACCTTCCGGAAGTTGTGAGGGAGAGGATAAAGCACTTCTTCGAACACTACAAGGAACTCGAACCGGGAAAGTGGGTGAAGGTGGAGAGCTTCAGGGGTGTCCAAGCTGCAATAGAGGAGATCAAAAAAGGCATAGAGAACTTCAAGTCGAAGGCATGACGCCCGAAGAAATTCTGAAGAACGCTAAGAAAGTCATAGAGGAGGAGATAAGGGGTATAGAGAGGCTGAGAGACTCCCTCGACGAGAACTTCGTGAAGGCTGTCGACCTTATCCTCTCCTGCGACGGGAAGGTGATAGTCACGGGAGTAGGGAAGTCGGGACACATAGCGAGGAAGATAGCTTCCACCCTCTCAAGCACGGGAACTCCAGCCCACTTCCTCCACCCTGCGGAAGCCCTCCACGGTGACCTCGGCGTCATAGATAAGAAGGACGTTGTTCTTGCCATATCGAACAGCGGTGAGTCTTCGGAGGTCCTCTCGATAGTCCCATACCTCAAGATGTTCGGTGTTCCCTTGATAGCTATAACCAACAACCCGAAGTCTACCTTAGCAAAATACAGCGACGTTCACCTCTTCCTGAACGTGGAAAGGGAAGCTTGTCCCATGGACCTTGCCCCCACTACATCCTCTACAGCGACACTCGTCCTCGGGGACGCTCTCGCCATGGTCCTCATGGTGGCGAGGGGCTTTACAAGGGAGGACTTCGCCCTGAGGCACCCAGCCGGGACCCTCGGGAGGA
>WFYM01000045.1 GCA_015490115.1 Aquificaceae bacterium | reverse complement strand
TTGAAAAGCCCTTCCCTGTCCTCTGTCCTCACTTTCATAGTTCACCTCCGGGGTATGGTGCGGGTGGAGGGAGTCGAACCCTCACGCCCTTACGGGCACCGGATCCTAAGTCCGGCGCGTCTGCCAGTTCCGCCACACCCGCTAAGTGGAATATTATAATCCCCTTTCCTTTTTGAGAAGAGCCTCTTCCTTCCGCATAGGTCTCCCGAGGAGAAAACCTTGAGCGTAAATGCAACCTAAACTCTCGAGGACACCCATCTGCTCAGGATCTTCCACACCCTCAGCCACCGTCCTCAGGTTCAAGGACCTCGAGAGGTCAACCACAGCGGAAACTATAGCCCTGTCAACGGGACTCGAGACCACGTTCTTTATGAAGGAGACGTCGATCTTTATGATGTCAACGGGGAGGCGTTTGAGGTATGCGAGGGAGGAGTAGCCTACTCCGAAGTCGTCTATAGCTACCTTAAAACCGAGAGCTTTCAGTCTCTTCAGGACCCTCTCCGACTCTTCGGGGTTGTACATTAGCGTCCCCTCCGTTATCTCGAGGACGATCCAAGAAGGATCAGCCCCCACCTCCTTCATTATCCCCACGGTTCTGTCGAGGAACCTCCTGTCCGTGAACTGTCTGGGAGATATGTTCACGCTTATTTGAACGTCGTATTTTTCGCACCACTCTTTAGCGGTCAGGAGAGCCTCCCTCATCACCCAAGCCCCTATCTCCCTTATAAGACCAAGCTCCTCCAATACACCCATGAACCTCGAAGGCTCGCAGGTTCCAAGGTCCGGGCTTTCCCACCTGAGGAGCGCCTCCATCCCGACCAGGTAAACGTCCTCGATCCTGTATATGGGCTGGAAGTATAGGGTGAACTCTTCCCTCTCCAAAGCCCTGTGGATCCTGCTCTTTATCGTGATTATCTCCATAGCCCTCCTGTTCATCTCCTCGTTGAAGAAGGCGAAGCTGTTCTTCCCCTCCTCCTTGGCTTTGTACATAGCCATGTCCGCGTTCTTTATGAGGGTCGTGGGGTCCATACCGTTGTCCGGGTAGAAGGTTATCCCTATGGAAGCGGAAAGGTAGACTTCGTCCCCGTTGGCTTCGAAAGGAGACTCGAAGAGCCTGAGGATCCTCTCGGCGACGGAAACCACCTCCTTGAACTCCCTCACGTTGGTCACGACAGCCACGAACTCGTCCCCTCCGAACCTCGCTATCGTGTCCGTTTCTCTGAAGACGGAACTGAGCCTCCTCGCCACCTGAACGAGTATCCTGTCCCCAACCTCGTGACCGTACGTGTCGTTCACCGTCTTGAAGTAGTCGAGGTCTATGAAGAGGACAGCTACCCTCGTCCCGTTCCTCTTAGCGAGGGCTATAGCCTGATTTATCCTGTCCCTGAGGAGGGTCCTGTTCGGAAGCTCCGTCAGTGGATCGTAGTAGGCTTTCCTCTTTAGGCTCTCCGTATAAGAGATCACCTTCTCGGCGAGGTGGTGGAAGGCGTCCGTGAGAACTTTGAGATCTTTTATGTTCACGCTCGGAAGCTCAATACTCGGCTTCTTCTCTATGGTCGCAGCTATATCCGATATGGACCTCGAGAGCTTGTGGACGGGATCGTATATCATCCCGCCGAGGAGCCTCGCGAGGATAAAAGCTACGAAGGTAATTAGATATATCGAGGCGAAGTGGTTGACGAGGTTAGAAAAGAGGGCTTCCCTGTAAGGTCTCACCGATATCTGCGTCACCAAGCTCCAAGGGACGTCGCTCCTTAACTTCTCTTCCTTAAAGAAGTAAGTTTCCCTTCCCTTTGAGGAGAGGACAAGACCACCCTTTATAGGTGTCAGCTTTCCGGGGGAGAAGGTCTCGAGGGGTTTGAGGTCGTCGAAGGAGGAGGTTATGACCTTTCCGTTCGAGTCAACGAGGGTTATGTAGACCCCCTTCTTCAGGGAGAACTCCTCTATCAGCTTCTTCGCATGGTCCAAGTTAAGACCGCAGTAAGCGTATCCTATGAACTCCCCCTCCTTCACAGCCGGGACAGCTATGCCCACGACGGGTCTCAAAGCGAACTTGGCTATGAAGACCTCGGTAAAGACGTGCCTGTAAGTGGACTTTATCTTTTGGTAGTAAGGTCTGTAGCTGAAGTTGGTCCCTATCATGTAGCGACCCGCCGGGTTGACTACTGGGTAAAAGGTTATCGCCGTCGCTTCCTTGTCCGCTATGTAGCAGGCGTGGAACTCGTTGAAGGACCTCCTTATAGCCTCCGTGTCCCTTTGGAGCTGTTCCCTATTCTTCGGTCCCCAAACGAGGAGCCTGTTTGCAAGCTCCCTCACCGCGGAGTAGTGGATGTCGAGCCAGTAGAGGATCTGGTTCTTGACGTTCCTCATTATCGTTTCCATGTCAGCTCTGACGCTCTCTATCATCCTCCTCTCCTCCTGCTTCGAGTCGTAAGCAGCCTTTATAAAGAGAGGTGTGACGCCGACTATGACGAGGGAAACGAAGAGGGCGTTCCTGAATGTGATCTCCTCCCTCCTGAGGAGTATCCTGTAGAGGAGAACGAGGAGGCTAGCGAGGGTCACGTTCAGTATCCCGTTCACGCCGAACTTGAGGGCTACTGTAAGGGCAGTGATCTTCTCCTCACCCTCCAGCTCGGTCATTGAGAAGAAGACGAGGGGAGAGCCGAGGAAAACCCAGTAAACCCAGTCGGAGGTTATGAGGTTCGCCCCGAGCCTCCTGAGGAGGGAGACTGTAAGGAACTCGAGAAAGTAGGCGAAGGAAACCCAAGGGTTCAGGAACAGAAAGTAGACCTGAAGCGAGAGTCCCGTAGCGAGGGGGAGCGAGAGAAGAGGACCGAGCAGCTCGAGGGCTACGAAGAGGAAAACGCTTCCGAATACGACGCTGAGCTGGTCGAAGAAGAGGTCGAAGCTGACGAAGTTCCCGAGGAAACCGAGAACTGAAAGGGCAAGCAGTAAGAGTATCCTCCCCTTATCCCCCATCGAGGGAAGCCTCTATAACTCCTCCCCCGAGAAGTACGTCGCCCATATAAAATGCTACCACCTGACCGGGCGTTATCCCCCTTACCTCCCTCGAGAACTTCACCCTATACCCATCGGGAGTTCTCTCGATCCTTTCAACCGGAACGGGATCGCTCCTGTACCTTATCTGGGCTGAGACGTTCGACCACTTCTCGAGGGGAACGTGGAAGTTGATATCCCTCACAAGGAGGGTGTCGCTGTAGAGGAACTCCTCCTCACCGACGAGGACCGTGTTGGTCTCAGGATCTATGTCTATAACGTAGAGGGGCTTTTCCCATGAGACTCCCAAACCCCTCCTCTGACCGATCGTGAAGTGAAATATTCCCCTGTGCCTCCCAAGGACCTTGCCCGAGACGTGCCTTATTACACCCTCCCTCCTGCCCACCCTCTCCTCTATAAACTCTCCCGGTGATCTTCCCATGAGGAAGCAAACTTCTTGAGAGTCCCTCTTCCTCGCCACCTCGAGACCGGCCCTCTCCGCTATTCTTCTTACCTCCTCCTTCGTCATACCTCCCAAGGGAAACAGGAGAAGGTCTAAGTCCTCCCTCCTCACGAGAGCCAAAAAGTAAGACTGGTCTCTCCTCCTGTCGACACCCCTCCTTATCACACGCCCCAGACCCTCCACCTCCTCCACCCTCGCGTAGTGACCGGTCGCCAGAAAGTCTATCTCAGCTACCTCCCTCAGATACCTCGCCAGAAAGCCCGTCTTCACCTCCCTGTTGCAGACAGCACAGGGGTTAGGTGTCCTCCCTTTGAGATACTCCTCCACGAAGTAGTCAACCACCCTCTCCTTAAATATCCTCTCCCAGTCTACGGTAATGTGGGGGATGCCGAGCTTCCTTGCCACCTTCGCCGCGTCCCTCACGTCCTCGGGAGAACAGCATATGTGGTGCGTTCCCTCGATCTCGCAAGCTTCGACCGTGTGGAATCTTAATGTCACACCGATCACTTCGTGTCCTTGTTCTTTGAGAAGAAGGGCGGTGACGCTGCTGTCGACGCCACCGCTCATACCGACCGCGATCCTCATAACCTTTTGTAATTTATTTCCTGAGAAGCTCCCATACAAAGCGAAGAACTTCAGGCTCCAGCTCCCACCTCCTTAGAAGCTCCTCCTCCTCGATCACGAGGTCGACAGCCTTGAAGAGGATCCTATCAGGAGGCTCCTCTTTTCCTACAATTCCGAGCTTCATGAGACCTATCAAGGTCCTCCTCACGTCCTCCGCTATCCCCTCCATAATCATGTCGAAGTTGTATCTCCTGTATATATCCCCCCTCTCGGTTTCGCTCTTTTGGATCAGCGCCTTTGCAAAGCCAACTATCTTTACCCAAGTCCTCACCGTCCTCTCCCATTCCTCCTTTGGGAGTCCCTGAAGCTCGAGGTTTATGTAGCTGAGCAGATACCTCGCAAGATACTCTTTGGCGGACCTCAGATCTTCGAAACCCTGCGGAAGCTCATCCCTTTTCAGCAGGTGGGTGAGGTCCTTCTTCATTTTAAAAAGCTACCTATCCTCTCCCCCCACCTCTTCGCCTCGTATAAGATCCTCTCCTCGTCCATCGTCTTTACTTCTCTTTTCTCCATGAGGACCCTCCCTTTGCAGATCACCGTCTCTATGTCCGAGGACTTGGCGGAGTAAACGACCTGAGCTATAGGGTCATAGAGGGGTTGCAGGTGAGGGGAGTCCGGGTTTATCAGTATGAGGTCCGCCTCGTAACCCTCCTCTACCTTCCCAGCCTTTATGCCTACGGCGGAAAAGCCGTTTTCGGTGGCTATCTTGAGGGCTGTCCTTGCATCTATAGCCTTCGCATCCAAGGTAGCACCCTTGTGGAGTTTTGCCATGGTTGAAGTTTCTTCGAGCATGTCCAAGTTATCGTTCGATGCCGAGCCGTCCGTCCCGAGACATACGTGAACACCTTTTCTTACGTATTCGGGTATGGGTGCTATACCCGAGGCGAGCTTCAGGTTACTCTCAGGACAGTGGGCTACCTTGACACCCCGCTCCCTTACTATCTCCACCTCCTCCTCCGTTAAGTAGACCATGTGAGCGCAGAGGACCTTTTCTGAAAGGAAGCTAACACTCTCGAGGTGGCTAACGGGCGTTTTCCCGAACTCCTTCTTTATCCTCTCCACCTCACCCTTGGTTTCGGCGACGTGTATGTGCAGGTAAAGACCGAGTTCTTCAGCGAGTTCTTTGGCTCTCCTCAAGGTATCGGGGGAGCAGGTGTAAGGGGCGTGGGGGCAAATAACGGGGAAGACGAGGTCGTGACCCTTCAGACCTTTCGCAAAATCCCTCGCCTTTCTGAGATACTCTTCGGGTGTCTTCGCCACCTTCGTAGGGAAGTCGAGGATACCGAAACCGAGACCAGCCCTTATACCTGCGGATTCTGCCACCTCCCCCACCACCTCCTCGAAGAAGTACATGTCCATAAAGAGGGTCGTTCCCGACCTTATCATCTCAAGTATCCCAAGCTCAGCCCCGGCTTTCACGAACTCGGGGGAGACGAACTCCCCCTCCAAAGGCCATATGACCTTCTGGAGCCAGTCCATTAAGGGAAGGTCAGCTCCAAGACCCCTCAGAAGCGACATGGGAACGTGGGTGTGCATGTTGGCGAAGGAGGGGAGGGCTATCCTCCCCTCCGCCCTTATTGTGTATTTAGCTTCAGCCTCTATGTCGGGTTCTATCTTTGATATCTTCCCCTCCTTTATCCCTATGTCCGCTTTTACTCCTCTCTCAGCTACGAGGACACCTTTTATGAGAAGGTCGAAGGCTTCCATGAGAGATCCTACCACTTCAGTTCGCTCGCCTTCGTGTAAGTCTGGGGCTTCCTCTGGAAGAAGTCCGTCTTTGTGTCGTTTATCTTCCTGAAGTCGTCTATCCACTTCATAGGGTTCTCCGTGATCTCCGGATATATCGGGTCGAAGCCTATCTGGGTTATCCTGAGGTTCCCGAGATACTTTATGTACCTGTCTATGAGCTGGTCGTTTATGCCGAGGATTTGGTTCTGGGTAACGTACTGACCCCACTTTATCTCCTGATCAACAGCGTATTTGAAGTATTCCACGATCCACTTCCTTATCTCCGGGCTGAAGAGTTCGGGTTGCTCCTTCTGGAGGGTGAGGATCATGTTCCTGAAGAGGGTAACGTGGGTAAGCTCGTCCCTGTTTATGTACTTTATCTGCTGGACCGTGTTCGTCATCTTCCCCTGTCTTCCCAAGGTGTAGAAGAAGGCAAAACCGGAGTAAAAGTATAAGGACTCGAGTATGTAGTTCCCGATGACCGCCTTTACGAAGTTCTCCTCGGAGGGCTTTTTAATGAACTCGTTGTATATCTCAGCAACCACCTTGTTCCTCTCGAGGAGCCTCTCGTCCTCCCTCCAGTAGTTGTATATCTCGTCAGCTTTGATCGGATCGACTACCGACTCGAGGATGAACTGGTAAGAGTAAGCGTGGACGGATTCCTGAAACTCCTGAGCCGTTATCGCCATCTCAACTTCCGGTGCCGTTACCATCCTCGCGAACTCCTTTAGCATGTCCACTTGGAAGGAGTCGAGGGCTATAAGGAAAGAAAGGACAAGCTCGTAGGCTCTCTTCTCGTATTCGGAGAGAACCCTCTCGTACTGCTTCCTGTCCTCGAGCATCGGGATCTCTTCGGGTATCCAGAAGTTGGAAAAGCCCATCGTCTTGTAGAGTTCGAAAGCCCAGCCGTACTTTATCTCGTTCAGCTCTATTATGTTCGTCGGATTTCCCTTTACGATCCTCCTCTTCCCCGCGTCCCTCTCACCTTCTGGGTTGAAGATGAGCTTTCTTGTGAGGACCCTTTCACCTTCCTTTACCATCACTCACACCTCCTAAAGCCAGAACATCCTGCTGTCGGCACCTTCTTTTATAAAACCCTTCAAAGCGAACTTAGCAAGCTTATCCGCATGGGAAACGGTAGCAGGAAGCTTTCCCAAGGTAAAGGAAGAGTAGTTCAGGAGTGTCAGGGTAAGGATCTCCTCCGCAAGAGCCTTGAGACCGGTGCTACCCTTAATTAAAGACACCCTGAGTGGCTGGTGGGTTCCCACCTTATCGCTCACGTTATAAGTTGTCAAGACGAAGCTGCTGCTGTCAAGCTCTAAGAAGAGACCCTTCTTAGGGTTGGTAAAGATCCTCCCCTTCCTGCCAAAGATCCTCGGATTACCCCTCTTGATCACACTGACCAGCTCAAAGTTCTCTATACCCCTTCTTGAAAAGATCTCCTCGAAGGCCCTCCTCTCTCTTTCGGGCATGGGACCGTCCCTGTGGATCACTACTCTCTTATAACTTAATCCTTCGGAAGCAACCTTCTTTATTTCAGAGGCGACAAAGTCCACGAATTTCTCTTCCAGAGCTTCCCCCTCCACGCTAAACTTCTTTATAACATACTTTAGAAAGGAACCGTCAGGAGAAAAGAACTTACACACACCCGCCATACTGATAGACCCACTACTCCTCTCCTTTTCCCTCCTTGAAACATCCACACCTATGTAAAGGGTTTCTCCTTCAAGCCTAACCTTGTAAGGATAGTTTCCCGTCTTTCCGAGTATGCCGAGGACGATGTTCATCGCCTTGAACCTGTCCATATTTCGTATGGTTTTCTCAAGTATCACCTGCGATGGGAGTCTGAGGAAGCTAAGCTCCTCTTTGATGATATCGTAGAGTGTCCTGCCTCCGGGAAGGTAAGATTCTTCTTCAAATTCCTTAAGGAAAACAACGACTATGTCTGGTTTTTGTTTCCCTACGATCTCCCTGAACCTTTCTTCAAGAGACTCCCTCACACTTTCCCTGTTTCCTTTTTGCGTATATATAGGTTTTAAAAGATCAATACCTAGACCTATGTCCTCGATATAATCTACAACATGCTCTTTAAAAATTCTTCCATACTCTTTCCTCAGGTTTTTATCGTCTATACCTACAAAAACAGGTTGAACTTTTATGTTTTCTGTTCTGAGGAAAGGCTTAAATTCCCTACTGCTTAAGAACTCTTTAACGTTGTGTGGAACTTCGAACTCCCGTCCGCTTGCATCGTATATCTTGGGAGTGTAACCGAGATCCTCCGGAACAGGAAAAGAGTCCTTTATCAGAATGTTAACATTGTGCATGAGCTTACTTACGGACCTCTTGATATCTAATATTTTCTCCACCCTATCGCTGGTAGGGTTTCTTATATACTTGAATTTCCCCCCTTCGATGTCTTCTACTGTTATTACCCTCCTCAAGATAAGGGCTGGGTATGTATAGGTCGTTCCGCTCTTGCGGAAAGTTCCCTTTACCGCGTAAGCATTTTTTCTTTCCTCCAGCAGGAGCTTTACCTTCTCCCAAGCTTTTCTGTTCTCTTCAGATGTGGAGAGCTTCATATATCTTTCCGCGCTTTCTTCGTTCACCGGAAAAACCTCTTCTACCAGAAAGCTGTTCTTCGAGGAGGACGTCAAGACCCTGAACTCCTTACCGATTATTTCTTCTTCCCCCACACCATCTTCTATCTCTTCCTGAAGGTTCTTGTTGGAGATGAGCCTTACCCTGTAGTCCACGCAGAGGTGGGGAAAGCCTTTCACTGGGAAAACCTTCAAGACAGGCACACCTAAGATGACAAGGTTTTCCTCCTCATAGAGGGAAAAAGGCTTCAACTTTCTCTCGAAGAAGTTGGCTATCTGACCCAACGACTTTATATCCAAAGATTCTAAAAGCTCAACACCTTCCTTTTCAAGGACCGCACATTCGATGTCGGTGGCATCTTCTTTCAGCTCTGTAAAGGAGTATAGAAACTTATCCCTGTACACCACAGGTTTTTTGACTTTCTCACTCACATACCAGAGCAACTTGTTCACATGCTCGCGTTCTGAAAACCCTTCCTTCCAAAACACCCTATACTTATGAAGCTTTATCTTGCCCTCCGTCTCTATTCGAAACAGGTTGGAAAACATCCCTTTATACAGCACAGCTCTCACACTCCTCTATGTCCATCACAGACTTGGATCTCAGGTAGTATATGGTCTTCAGTCCAAGCTCCCATGCGAGCATGTATATCCTCGAAAGGGTAGGACCGTCTATCTTCTCCGGATCTACAAAGAGGTTCAAGGACTGGGCTTGGTCTATCCACTTCTGCCTCACAGCCGCAGCCCTCACTATCCATTCTTGGTCTATCTGGTATGCGCTCTTGTAGTGCCAGAAGAACCTGTCTATCTCGGGAGGGACCTGAGGCAGTATCCCGCTCATGTTCTCCTCCTTGTAATACTTGGCGAATATGGGGTCCACGGAAGGGGTCGCTCCGAGGATGAGGGAGGTGGAACCTGTGGGCATAAGAGCCAGAAGGTAACCATTTCTCAAGCCGTGCTGTCTAACCTCCTCCGCGAGTTCCCTCCAAGGTAAGTTGTTACCGTTTTCCCTTGAGTTCTCCTCTATCTCCTCTATCTTCCTCCCGAAGAATATACCCCTGCTCCAGTCGGAACCGTCGAAGTACTTATACTTCCCCCTCTCCTTGGCGAGCTGGAGGGAACCCTTTATGGCGTAAAAGGCTATAAGCTCGAAGAGCTTGTCCGCGAACCTGAGATGCTCCTCCGACTCCCACTGTATACCGTGCTTCACCAAGCAGTAGTGGTAGTTGGAAACCCCTATACCGATAGCCCTGTACCTTTTGTTCGTGTATTCCGCCTCGGGTATGGCGTAGTAGTTCATCTCTATGACGTTGTCGAGCATCCTCACCAGCTTCGGGACCACCTCCTCTATCGTTTCTTTTGTGTGAACCTTACCGAGGTTTATGGAACCCAAGTTGCAAACGACAACGTCACCCGCCTTCTTCTTGTAGACCACCTCCCCCGTCTCCGGGTCAAGTGTATAGCCCATGTGCTTGCTCGGTGACATGTTCTGGACCACTTCGTAGCAGAGGTTACCCGAGTAGATCATCCCGACGTGCTTGTTCGGGTTCAGCCTGTTGGCGGTGTCCCTGAAGAAGATGTAAGGCTCTCCTGTCTCGAAGGCGACGGTAAGGAGCCTCTTCCAAAGCTCGAAGGCGTCCACCTCCTTCTTAGCTTCGGGCGGGAGTTCCTTCTCGAGCCTAACATACTCCTCCTCGAACTCCTCCCCCCAGAGGTCCTCCAAGTTCTTACCGTTCTTTACGTTCTTCGTGTAGTAAGGATCCATGAGTGTCCACTTCTCCCTGTTTTTCACTCTCCTCATGAATATGTCCGGTATGGAGACCGCGGGGTGTATGTCGTGGGCTTTCTTCCTCTCGTCTCCCGCGTTCGTCTTTACCTCCAAAAAGTCCAAAATGTCCTTGTGCCATATGTCGAGGGTCACAGAAGCTGAACCCTTCCTCATCCCGAGCTGGTCCACGTAGGTCATAACGTCGTTTATCACCTTCACAACGGGTATCACACCGGAACTCGCCCCCTTGAACTTCCTTATGGGCGCACCCGTAGCCCTTAGCTTCCCTATGTAAATTCCGAGACCCCCCGCGTGCTTAGATATCTGGGCAGCCTTCTGGACGTTGTCGAATATATCGTATAGGTCGTCATCGACGGTAAGGACGAAGCAGGAAGAGAGCTGTGTTATTGGTCTCCTCGCGTTCATGAGGGTTGGAGTAGCTACCGTAACCAAGTGCTGGGAGAGAAGGTCATAGAACTCTTTGACCCACCTTAACCTCTCCTCTTTCTTCTCCGGTATAGCCAAGGTCATGGCTATTAAGAGGTACATCTCTTGGGGAAGCTCTATGACCCTCCCCTCCTCGTCCCTCACGAGGTATCTGTCCACGAGTATCTTTATCCCCGTGTAGTTGAAGTTGAGATCCCTCTCGGGCTTTATATACTTTGCCAGCTCCCTTATCTCCTCCTCTGTGTAGTTCTCAAGAAGATACTCCCCGTATATTCCAGCTTCCACATACTTTTTGAGGAATTCGTAAAACCCCTCCACGTTGTAAGGTCTGTATTCTTTTGAGAGTTCGTCCTTCACCTCGTAACCCCTTATGTGGGCTACCTTCTTGTAGAGGTCGTAAAGGAGAAGCCTCGCAGCTGCGAACTGCCAGTCGGGCTTTTCGGGGGAGACCTTCTCCGCAGCGGTCCTTATGAGAACCTCTTGTATCTCCTCGGTGGTTATCCCGTCCCTGAACTGGATCTTGGCGTCCGCCTCAAGCTCGAGGGGATCAACGTTGAGACCTTTAAAGGCGAACTCGAGGGCTATCCTTATCTTGTTTATGTCAAGTTTTTCCCTCTTTCCGCTCCTCTTTATCACCTCCATGGCGCTCCCCTCCATCAAGGTTATTCTAAGCTCGCAAACGAAGGGCGGGTGTCCTCCTATATCGTTGGCTGAGCTGGATATTTTAGGGAAGCGTAGAAGTCCTTGATAACTAAACGTATACCTTCCTCCTCCTGAACATAACGAAGGCTATCACCTCAGCTACAGCCCTGTAGAACTCAGGAGGTATCTCCTCACCGACCCTCACAGCCGGGTAGAGGGTCCTCGCCAGCTCCTCCCTCCTGATCACGGGAACGCCATGCCTCTGTGCTACCTCAACTATCTTCTCAGCCACCACCCCTTTACCTTTAGCTACGACGACGGGCGCCTTGTCCTTTTCGGGATCGTATCTCAAAGCTATAGCTATGTGGACGGGGTTGGTAATTACTACGCTCGCCTTCGGGACCTCAGCCATCATCCTGCCCCTTGCCATCTCCCTCATCCTCGCCCTTATCCTCGCCTTTACCTCTGGGTGACCTTCGAGCTGTTTTAGCTCCTCCTTCACCTCCTGACGGGACATCCTTATCCTCCTCTCGTACTCCCACCTCTTGTAGGCGAAGTCAAGGAGGGCTATGAGGAAGGCTACCACCCCTAAGATAAGGACGACCTTAAAAAGGAGGTTCACAAGGAGCAGGACACCCTCAACTATAGGAACTTGTGCTGAGCCGAGGATAAGGTCCGCACTCTCCTTTACCACGAAGAGGGCTATGCCGAAGAGCAAAAAAGCCTTCAGAGAGTTCTTAGAAAGCTCGAAAATCGTGGTGAGCGACAGTATACGCTTTAGACCCTCCACCGGGTTTATCCTCTCCCATTTGAACTGGAGGGGTTTGAAGGTAAACACGAAACCGAACTGGGCGACGTGAGCTGCTATTACAACGATCACAGTTATCACGAAGAAGGGAACGAGGACCTTCACAGTGTTTAGGAAGCTCTCCCTGAGGACCCCTCCCGCTTGGAGGGAAAACTCGAAAGGTCTCATACCGGAGACAGCAAGCAGAAAACCGACCACCTCTTTGAATATCAAGGCTCCCGTAAAGAAGAGGACTACCGAAGCTGTGAGGACGGTGAGTGAGGTGGCTATCTCAACGCTCTTCGCTACGTTCCCCTCCTCCCTCAACTTCCTTCTTCTGTAGGGTGTTGCCCTCTCCGTTTTGTTCTCCTGCGCCATGACTTTAAGATATGCCCTCAGGCGGAGCTAACAAACCTTAAAAAGTCGAGTATATGCTCCCTCATGTAGCTGGCAAGAATTAGACCGATTACCGGGATCGAGACGGCGAAGACGATAAGACCAACAGCTATCTGAAGGGGGAGACCCACCATGAAGACGTTTATCTGGGGTATGAACCTGTTTACAACAGCTAAGATAACGTTCGTAAGGAGTGCAGCTATGAGAACGGGAAGGGCTATCTTGACACCCATAGAGAAGCTCTCGTAGAAAAACTCAAGGAAAACCTCTCCGTCGAGGGAGTAAAGGTCAAAGGATCCGGGAGGGACCCTTTCCAGACTCCTCAAAAGCCCCAAAAAGACAGCCTCCGCACCCCCGAGGGTAAGGAACAAGGTCGAGGCGAGAAGGGTCGAAAAGCCAGCCATCACGGTAGCCTGAGGTTGTTGGGGAAGGAACATGGTGAGAAAACCAAGACCCGTGTGGACAGCTATTATCTCCCCTGCAACGAAGACGGCGTCAAAGATTAGCCTCAGAAAGAAGCCCGCTACAAAGCCGAAGAGAAACTCGTGAAGTGCTAAGGAGACTATCTCGGGAAGGGAAGTTGTCTTCACAGTCTCCACTTCAGCGAAGAGGAAAAGGGAAAGGGCTATGCCGAGGGAGAGGTAAACCCTTACAAAGCCCGGTATGAAGAAGGTCCCGAAAACGGGGACCATGAAGATGAAGGAAAATACCCTCAAAGCTACGAGCATCAAGGTGATTACCGTTTCAGGATCTAAAACTATCATCTTATCCAGAGGGGTATGTTGACAAGTATCTCCCTCGTGAAGTCCGTTATCTTGGTCATCATCCACCCTCCTAAAACAAAAACCGTGACCATAGCTGCGACTATCTTAGGTATGTAAGCGAGGGTCATCTCCTGTATTTGGGTTGCAGCTTGGAGGACGCTCACAATAAGACCCACAACGAAGGTAGCCATGAGGACGGGCATAGCGAGAACTATAGCCATTTCGAGAGCCTTCTGACCCATAGAAAGGACAAAGTCGGGACTCATGGGAAAATTATAACTTGTGGAGGAGATAGAGCAGCTCTCCCGGATCCTCGGCAGGCTAAGGGACAGGCTAAAGGAGCTTAAAAGGGAGCAAAGGAGACTCTCCAAAAGGGGCTTTACCGTCAGATACGTGAGGTGCGGAAAGGAAAACTGCAGAAAGTGTGCTGAAGGTAGGGGACACGGTCCTTACGTGTACAGGACGGTAAGGGAGGGCAAAAGGGTTCGTTCAGTTTACCTCGGTAAGCTGAGCGAGCTGAAGACTGAAGAGACGAAGAGGTTGGGTGAGCTTGAGGAGGAGGTGGAGAGGATAGAGAGGACCTTGAACTACGTCAGGAAGGTCTTAAGGAAGCTGATCGTGGAGCTTGCTCACATATAGCTCCTCACGAGGGAAAGGACAACAAGCTCCCAACCGTTCGCCAAGACGAAGAGCATTATCTTGAAAGGAAGGGATATGAGCTGGGGAGGGATCATTATTATGCCCATAGATATCAGTATCGAGGCGACCACTATGTCGACTATGAGAAAGGGTATGTATATCAAAAATACTATTTCAAAAGCCGTTGTAAGCTCGCTTACCATAAAAGCCGGGACGAGGACGCTCAAAGGTATGTCTTTAGGCTCCTTCAGCTGTTCGGGCTTTACCTTCGCAACCTCGAGGAACACCTCAACGGTGTCTTTCCTCGTGTGTTTTGCCATAAACTCCTTCATGGTTTCCGAGACCCTGCTGAAGAACTCCCTGTCACTTATCTCCTCCCTTATGTAGGGCTGGAGGGCGTTCGCGTTTATCTCTTCAAAGACGGGCTTCATTATGAAGAAGGTAAGGAAGAGAGCCAAGGATATTATCACCTGGTTCGGGGGGACTTGAGGGATACCTATGGCTTGTCTCAGGACAGAGAGGACAACGACTATCCTTATGAAGGAGGTGGTCATTATGAGTATCGACGGGGCGAGGGCGAGGACCGTGAGCAGTATAAGTAACCTTACCGAGGTAGCCAGATCACCTTCCCCAACCCTTATCTCAACGGGAGGGATCAGCCTCTCCTGAGCTAAGGCGGTCCCCGCGAGGACCAGTATCAGGAGGAGCATCTTCCCTATATATTACATCAGCACCCCTCTCGCTAACGCAGAGTATAAGTGTCTTCCCCTTCACATCAAGCTCCACTATGAATACGCTCCTCGATATGGGAACCACCTTCCTAACCTCGAAGCTCCCCCCCTTCCCGAAACCCTTAACCCCGAAGAAGAACCTCCTGACCAAGAAGGGAAGTAAGAGGACGAGGATCAAAAGGACGACGCCCAAGGAGACGAGGAGCTTTATAAGATACTCCGCAAGGTCCATCACTCAGCCTGAACGACGAACTCCGTAAAGTAAACGTTCCTCACACCGCCCTGAACTAGTATGGTGTTTACCCTCTTTATGATCTCGAGCTTGAGCTGTTCCCTCCCCTCCGGAGACCTCAGCTCCCTCGAGGTCTTGTTGGAGAGGATCTCAATAATGGCGTCCCTTATTATGGGTTCCCTCCTTTGAACCTCGGTTACGACTTCGGGCGAGGAAAGCTCCATGGTGACCGAGACCCTCGCATACATGGTAAGCTCAGGGTCCGCCAGGTTCACTATGAAAGCGGGTTCGAGCTTGTACATGACACCTACAGCTTCCGGAGCTACCGTGGGCTTCGGAGCTTCTTCCTTCTTTTCTTTCTTCAGAACGAGGAAGTAGTAAGCTCCCCCTCCGCCCGTTCCTAAAAGTATGAGGAGAAGGAGGAGCGCAAGGAGGAGCTTGCCCTTGCCTCCGCCGCCGGGCCTCTCAGCCGCCTCTTGCGCCTCCCTCTCCTCGTCAGCCATGGCTCTGATTATCTAACGAGATTCACCGTCTCGTCAAGTATCGTATTCGCAGTCGTTATCACCCTCGCGTTCGCCTGATAAGCCCTCTGTGCGGTTATCAGGTTTATGAACTCCCTCGCTATGTCCACGTTCGACATCTCCAGCATACCCGAGCGCACCTTCTCCGCCCCTCCTGCTAATAATATAGTTGGTGTCGTTATGGATGTGTATAGGTTGGCTCCCTTCTTGGTAAGCTCCTCCGGGTCTGTGAAGACGGCGAGTGCTACCCTATAAAGGGGAAGGGACTTGCCGTTTGAGTAAACGCCCACAACCGATCCGTCCTCCGAAAGGACGTAAACGTCTATGAGGTCCCCCTTAGCGTAGCCGTTCTGCTCCATGGTTATTACGAAGTCGGCTGAGAACTGGTTCAGGTAAGAGTTCTGGATCAGGTTCGTGTTCGTGTCCGAAGCCGGCTCGTCCCCTATCATAAGGATCATCCCTTGGGTAGTGGTAAGACCTTCAACGACGCTCCCCAGTTGACCTCCCGAGGAGGTGTCAAGCGGAAGGACGGTCCCGTTAGCGTCTACGGGAGTGTTCGTGTCGTCGAAGAGCTGGAGGAAGAAGTATCTCTTGTCCCCTATCGTTACATTCTGAAAGCCCGGGTTAGCGGTTTGGGTCGCGTTCTCGTCTATCTTACCTGTAGCTGGGTCGAAGATGAGGGTTATGAAGTAGAAGGTCCCGCCCGCTGAAGTCTCGGAGCCGCTCGCATAAGCCGGTGATATCAGGTTGTCTAAGACACCGTCCTCGTTGTAATCGGTAAGGATAAATACCCTCCACTCGTTCACGTTCACCTTTTTGAAGTAAACGTCCACTTGGTAGGACTCACCGAGAGAGTCGTATATGGTTAGGGTGTATTTGTTGTTGTAAGTGGTGGTGTCGAGGGGGTCAAAGGAGCTTGTAGGTGGTATGGCGTCCGCGTTCAGGTTAGTAGGCTGGAGGAAGCTTATACTTCCCGTAGGGTTAGGAGGTAGCTGTTGTTGGACGTGTATGTTCTCAAGACCGGTCCCTACAACCTCTCCCTTCTCGTTCAGCCTGAAGCCCTGAAGGTAAAAGCCTCCGGAGTTTACCATGAAGCCGTCCCTCGACAGCCTGAACTGACCGTCCCTCGTGTAGAAGAGGGCGCCTGTTATCGGGTCCTTCAGTATAAACAAGCCCCTTCCCTGTATGGCGAGGTCCGTGTTTATACCCGTCTGCTTGAAGTTTCCTATCGTCCATATCTTCTGGGTGCTGTCGACTATAACACCAGCACCGAAGGTAGTAGACTTCAAGGTTCCCGTTACCACGTTCAGACCTATGTTCACCTGAGATATGACGTCTTGGAAGAGGGGTCTCTGGGCTTTAAAGCCTACCGTGTTCACGTTCGCTATGTTGTCGGAGGTGAGGTCGATCCAGAACCTCGAAGCGTCGAGACCTGTGACCGCGTTGAAGAAGCTCCTCAGCATGGCTCACACCCCCGCATACACTATCTCCGAAGCAGGGACCTGCCTTCCAGAGAGAAGCTCGAGCATAAGCTCACCGTTTACGATCCCTACAGCTCTCACCGTGTCCATAAAGCCAAGCTCCCAACCTTCCGTGACCTCGAAGTCCCCCTTGAAGATCCTCACGGTGAACTGACCCTTCGGAAGGTCCGAGATGTCGAGCTTATTGAGACCCCTCTCAAGGTCCATCTCTATCTCCTTAACAAGCTCCTCCCCGTCGTATATCCTCACCTTTACACCCTCCAACCTCTCACCCGAAACTATGTAATACTCACCCCCCTTTACCGTGTCCAGAAGGTCCGTCCTGAAGACGAAGTTCTTCCCGAGGAGGTTCACCGTCTGGAGGAAGGTCATCTGGTTCATCCAGACAGAGAGCGTGTCGAGGAACCTCCTCATGTCGGTGAAGAACTTTATCTGATTTAGCCTTACCGTGTCCTCTATAACCTTCGAGAGGTCGTTCTGCCTGAAGGGATCTTGGAACCTGAGGGTCTCTATGTATATCCTCATGAAGTCCTCCGCCGAGAGGTTGTCGAAGGACTGAACGTAGTCGGGACCCACGACCTTCGGCTGGAAGGGTTCGACGTCATACCTCGTCTCCACGTGGCTCATCCCTTCTCCCCCTGCTTCCTCTTCAGCTCCTCAGCCAAGACCTCCGCAAAGCTCTTCCTAACAGGCTCTCCCTCCTTCCTGACGAGAGCGCCCTTGAGGTCATAGATCCTCTTTTCTTTCTTGAGGACCACCTCGTTCTCCTTTACCTCCACCCTCAGTATGTCCCCCTCTTTGACCCCGAGCTTCCTCCTCACCTCGCTCGGGAGGGCTATCAAGCCCCTCGCCATAACCTTCACTACCTCGTCCATCCCTTATATAAATATCGGAAGGTTTCAAATTTTTTTCAACCTCAAACCCGGTATCGGGTATCGACATTTCAGACATGTTTGATGAAATTAAGTATCATGAAGCTTCTCGACACTTCAGTCCTCTTAGAGTTCTTCTCAGGCTCCGAGGAGGAGATAGCCAAGATAGACAACCTCTTTAGGGAGCTGGAAAAGCAGAAGGAGAAGCTCCTCATCACCGAAGAGGTGATCGTGGAGCTTGTCTACTTTCTGGAACACGTTCAGGGCTGGGAGAGGGAGGTGGTGGCGGACGTCGTCTTTACCGTCCTGAACGACAGTCTCTTTAAGGTGGAACTTGCGGACGTTTTGAGGGAAGCTGTTAGGATATACGGAAGCTCGAAGACACCTTTTTTGGACTGTCTCAAGATAGCGAAGGCGAAGAAGAGGAAGGTGAAGGAGGCTATAACCTATTCGAGGAGGTTCGAAAAGGCTGGGATGAAGGTCATCCGCCCTTGAGGGTCCTCACGAGGTTCTCGAGGGCTTTCAAGCTCTCCTCCATGGAGACTCCGATTCTGTAGTCCTGCTTGAAGAAGGAGTCTATAAGCTCCTTGTTGTCGAGGACCTTGTCAACAGCAGGGTTCGAACCCCTCTTGTAAAGACCGAGGTTCACGAGGTCCTCCATGGACTCGTAGGAGCTGAGAAGCTCCCTGAGATACATAGCCATGGAGAGGTGTTCTTCGGAGACGAGCTTCGGCATCAGCCTCGATAGGCTCCTCACCGGGTCCACAGCTGGGTATAGTCCCGCGTTCGCCCTCTTTCTCGATAGTATTATGTGACCATCGAGGACACCGACGAGGGCGTCCGCAACGGGATCCAAAGTTATGTCGTCACCCTCGACGAGGACGCTGAAGATCCCCGTTATGCTCCCCCCGTTCCTGAAGTTACCGCAGCTCTCCACTATGTTGGTCATCATGTGAAAGACGGAGGGTGTGTAGCCCTTAAGGGTCGGAGGCTCACCCGCTGCGAGACCTATCTCCCTCTGAGCCATGGCGAACCTCGTTATAGAGTCCATAACGAGGAGGACGTCCGCACCTTTCGAGGAGAAGTATCTTGCGTGGACTATCGCACTTATGGCACCTTTTACCTTCACGACGGGAGGCTCGTCCGCTGTCGAAACTACGACCACGCTCTTTTTTAAACCCTCACCGAGGACGTCCTCGACGAACTCCCTCACCTCCCTACCCCTCTCGCCTATGAGGGCGAGGACGACGACGTCCGCCTCGCTGTAATTTGTTATCATGCCAAGGAGGGTGCTTTTCCCGACACCGGCTCCGGCGAATATGCCTACCTTCTGACCCTTCCCTAAGGTAAAGAGGGCGTTTATCGATCTTATCCCCGTATCGAACACCTCCTTTATCCTCTCCCTCTCGAGGGGGTTAACGGAGGAGAGCTTTATGGGTAGCCTCTCAGCTGTGTAGACGGGCTTCCCGTCGAGGGGTTCGCCGAAAGGGTTCACAACCTTACCGAGAAGCTCCTCCCCGGTGAGGGTGGAGACAGGCTCGCTCCTTATGAGGACCCTGTCTCCCGGCTTTATTCCGGAGAGCCTGCCGTAGGGCATCACTATACACCTATCTTCGTTGAACCCTATGACCTCACCCAAGATACGCGAACCGGAAGAGGGGACAATCTCAACGAGGTCTCCCGTCGCGCTACCCGGGTTGTAGGCTTCAAGGTATATCCCGCTTACCCTGACCACCTTCCCGTATATCCTTACCCCTCTCAGAGACACGCCTCATCACCTCCCTGAATACCTCCTCGAACACCTCCCCGTGCCTCCTCTCTATGACGAACTTGGGTGTCTCGACTCTGACCTCACCTTTTTCGAGTCCGGGGTCGGAAACCACCTCTATCTCAACCCTGTCCCCTATCTTTTCCCTTATCTCCCCTAAGGTGTCGAGCGCCATGTCCACGTCCTTCGGGCTGAGGTAGACGGTGGTCCTTCCCCTCACGTCAGCCATCTTTTCGAAGACCTCTTCGAGAACCGTAGTGACCACAGCCTCCTTCGGGACGAGGTCCGTCATCAGGAACTCCCTTATCACCTCCTTGGAGAGCTTCACAAAGTCTTCTTTGAGATCCTCCTTCACCTTCTTTAGGGCTTTGTCGATCGAAGATCTAAGCTCACCGAAGAGTCTCTCCAAAGTCTTTGACCTTTCGAGTTCACCCCTCAGACCTTCTATCTCTTTCTCCTTTTCTTGGAGTGCTTTTCTGAGCCTTTCCACCTCATCTTTTAGGGAAGAGTTTTCACTCCTGAGACGCGAAACTTCACCCTCTAAGATTTTTTTTTGCTCAGCGATCCTTTGGGAGCTGTCCTCCTTCGGCTTTTCCTGCTTCTTCTCGAATATGGGCTTGAATTTAGACATAAGCCTCCTCTCCTCCTATCTCTATCTTCCCCTCGTCTATCAGCTTCCTCACGACTGCGACGACCTGCTTTTGAGCCTTCTCAACCTCCGACTTCCTCACCGGACCCAAAGCCTCCATGTCCTCCTGCATTATCTTCGCAGCCCTCTTCGACATATTGGAGAAGAACTTTTCCTTTATGTCCTCGGGCGCACCTTTGAGGGCGACTATGAGCGTGTTCTTGTCCACAGCCTTTAGTATCTCTATTATCGCCCTGTTGTCGAGCTTCCTTATGTCCTCGAAGGTGAACATTTTTTCCCTTATCCTCTCCTCGAGGGTCGGGTCCTCCTCACCAATTTTCCTCAGGAGGCTCTCCGCCGTCTCTTTGTCCAGCATGTTCATAAGCTCAGCAGCTATAGCTACCCCTTCCTGCTTTTTAAGACCGCCAGCTATCCCGAGGCTCTTTATCTCCTCGGTAACCGTCTCTATAAGCTCCCTCAAGAACTGGGGGGAGACGTTCTCTAAAGTAGCTATCCTCTTTACCACTTCGAACCTTAGGTTCTCCGGGAGCCACTGGAGTATATCCGCAGCCTTCCTCGGTGTGAGCTGGGAAAGAAGAACGGCTATCGTCTGGGGATGCTCGTTCTTTATGAGTCCCACGAGGACCCTCGTGTCTATCTTCTCGAGCTGTTCCAACCCTTCAGCCACGCCGGCTGACCCTATGAGGCTCTTTATCCTCTCGTAGATCTCGGGGGGAAGGACACCCTGCAGCTGTTCGAGGAGGGTCTCCAAGTTAGAATACTGGGTAGCGACGTAGTTGTAGTCCTCTAAGAAGTCTCTCACGGCGGACTCTATGTCCGCTGGGGAGAGGTCCCTCAGTCTCGCCGCTGTCAAAAATATCTTCTGGATCTCCTCCTCGGAAAGCTCTTTGAGGATCCTCGCGGCGACGTCGGGTGGCATGGACATAAGTAAAACTGCAGCCTTCTCAGCCTTCGAGAGTTCCCTTCCGGTCGCCTCCGCCATGTTAAAAGCCCAAAAAGCCGAAATCCTCCGTCCTCTTCTGAATATATCCTTTCTGAGAGAGCTTGCTCTCTATCAGCTTTATCCACCTCTCAGGCATACAGCCCTTAGGACAGTAGACGTTACAGTTGTTGCAGTGGACACAGCTCTGGGCTTTGAAGGGAACGAGATCCTTCAACCTCTCCTCTCCCTTACCGTCCCTCGGATCCTCCAAAATTCTGTAGACTTTTGTGAAGAAGGAGGGACCTCCGAAGGCTCTAT
Source organism: Aquificaceae bacterium (assembly GCA_015490115.1). GTDB lineage: Bacteria > Aquificota > Aquificia > Aquificales > Aquificaceae > Hydrogenivirga. Next base: position 3,986 of record WFYM01000045.1, on the reverse strand, counting down.
CCTCCAAGAGGGAAGGGCAGACGCTGTCGCATATACCGCAGAGTATGCAGTCCGAAGCTCTCCCCAAAGGACCGGCGGATAAACCGATCTCCCCCTCCTTGGGAACCACCCAAACCTTCCCCTCCCTGAGTCTCGAGAACACAACCTCTTGGTCCACGATGAGGTCCTTCAGGGGAACCGCGTTGTCGATGGGTTCTAAGGTGAGGTCCTCCCCTTCAACCTTCGTGTTGCAGGCGAGCTTCGGCTCCCCGTTCACCTTTACAGCACAGGTCCCGCATATGGAAGCCCTGCACATAGCCCTGAAAGAGAGGGTCGGATCTATCTCTTCCTTTATCTTAAAGAGGACGTCGAGGACGGTGGAACCTTCAGGGACGTCGACTTCGAACTCCTCAGTCTTGAAGACACCTCCCGAGAACCTCTTTATCCTCACCCTCATCAGATATTAAGATAGGGCGAAGCTGAGGAGAAACTCCCTGAAAGCCTTCTCGGGAGGAAGGAAAAAGACCTTCTCAGCCCTGTCGAGCTTGTAGAGCCTCTCTATGAGGTTCCTAAGCTCCTTAGAAGAGACCTTGCTGAGATACCCGGACATCTTAGATCTGGCGAAGCTGTGCCTTATACCTATGCTCTCGAAGACCTTTTCCGCGTCGCCTCCCCTCTCGACGGACCTCGCGACCGCAAACAGCTTCACAAGTTGGGAGGCGAAAAGAGCCTGAACCTGAAGGAGAGGCACACCGGACCTCTCTAAAAAGCTCAAGTTTTTGAGTATACCTTCCGCGTCCTTCGAGAAGAAGGCGTCCATAAGCTCGAAGACGCTACCACCCTCCCAAGGGACGCACACCTTAAGAACCGTTTCCTTGGTTACCCTCTCCTTCCCGGCGTATGTGAGGATCTTCTCGGACTCGACCTTGAGAACCGCAAGATCGGTCCCGCAAAGCTCAAGGAGGAGGTCGAGGGCATCCTCCTCTATCCCTCCCCCCTCTCTTTCGAACTTCCTCTTTACAAGCTCCCTCACCCTCTTTTGGGGTATCCTGTCAGCTAAGATCACGCAACCCTCCTCCGCAAAGGTCTTGTAAGGTTCCTTGGACATATCTTCGGGGGAGAGCTTTACGGGGACAACAGCAAAAAGGTAAGAGTTCTTTATTTTCCTCAGAATTGAAAGGAGTCCTTCCAAAGACTTTTTCCTCCTCCTTACCCTCTTCACAAGCTCGTCGAACCTAAAGACGACGACAACCCCTTCTTTGGAAGCGGAGAAGACGCTCCCCTCGGAAGCTTCGAGGAGAAGATCTTCCGGGGACGCCTCGTCTCCCCAGAGGACCCTGACGCTACCGAACTTCTCCTTCAGCTTTTCCACTACAGTCTTTACGAGATACTCCTCCTCCCCGTGGATCAGGTTAAGAGGCTTTAACCTTCCCCTTTCGAGGACCTCCTTCTGGAAAGAAGTAGCCCTTACCTCCATCAGTCTTCCGTCTCTATCTCTATCTCGTCGCAGCTCTCCTCCTCTATTACGAGCTGGCAGGTGAGCCTCTCCTCCTCGTCAACAGCCCCTATCCTCCAGAGGGTCTCCTCTTCCGTCTCCGAAGGCTCGTTCAGACACTCAAGACCCTTGAGGACCCTCGCTACGCAAACACCGCACTGACCGTCCGTGCAACCGAACTCAACACCCGCTTTCTCTATCTCGTGGCTAAGCTCACCGAACCTGACACCCTTCGGTATCTCGAAGACCTTCCCGTTTATCCTCACCTTCATAACCTTAAAATTTTAGCCACCCGCCCCCAACTTTTTATGATTGAGGACCCTCCTCCAAAACTTTCCTCGCCTCCTCCTCGCTCGGGACACCGACGAAGGCAAGCTTCCCGTCCACTATGGAAGAGGGGACGCTCCTTACCATAAGCTTATTCACCCAGTAACGTCCCTCGGGAGTAGCTATGTCGAGGACCTCATACTTGAAGTTGTATTCCTCTTTGAGCTTCCTCCAGAGGGCGTCCGCATGGGGGCAGGTTGGACACCACTGGGAAACGAGAAGTATGACGTGCCTCTCCTTTGCACCCATCTCACATGCACCTCATACATACTATATCCCACTCGTCTATGTAGTCCTTCATCCTCTTTAATGCTTCTTCACCTTTCACGAGGTCCGCAAGGTCCCTCTCAAGGTCCGAAGGCTTTAGCTTCACTATCCACGCCTCCCCGTAAGGGTCGATGTTGATAAAGTTGGGGTCTCCGACCACCCTCTCGTTCACCTCCACCACCTCACCCTCCACGAGGGCGGGAACGGGACCAGCCCACTTACCGCTCTCTAAGGTAGCCACAGGCTTCCCCTTCCTCACCTTAGTCCCAACGGGCTTTACCCTTATGTGGAGGAGCCTGCCTGCCCTTGTTTGCCCGACGTCCGTGAGACCCGTGGTGACAGTCCCGTCTTCGTTAACTTTTAGCCAAACCTGACTCTCAACGTCGTAGTATAGGTCCTTCGGTATTATGCACCCCTGATACTCCCAAACATTACCGAGGTCTTGGGGCTTGCTCTCCCCCATAACAATAAATAAATAATCGATCACTCATCAAGGAAAGGATAATGACATAGGAGTACACTCCCCACTTGAAATCCTGCTGACCTTGTAGGATAATGTTTTAGATTCCTCACGGAGGCGAAGAATGGACATAGGTGTGACACCTAACGTAACTCTGCTTGTGCAGGCAGCTCTTTTCCTCGCCTTTGTCTTCTTAATAAACCGCATATTCGTAAAGCCGTATACAAAGGTCATAGAGGAAAGGGAGGAGATAGTGAAAAGGAACGAGGAGGAGGCGAAGAGGCTGAGGGAGGAGGCAGCCAGATACACAGCTCAAGCGAAGGACATATTAGAGAAGACGCGGGCTGAGGTAAACAAAATACTGGACGAAGCGAGGAGGGAGGCGGGAAGGATAAAGGCTGAGATAGTGGAGAGGGCGGAAAGGGAGGCTCAGGAGGAGGTAGCCCGTTCGGTTGAGGAGATAAGGAGGTCCCTCGAAGAGGAGAAGAAAAAGCTCGAAAGTGCTGTCAGGGAAGTTGCTGACACCATAGTCCGTAAGATACTGGGAGAGGCAGCATGAAGGGGAAGATTTTCTTGATACTTCTTCCTTCCGTCTCCATCGCTGCGGAGACGGGTGGACACCACTCACCCCTCGAACTTTTCTGGAAGGGAATAAACCTCCTCCTCTTCCTCGGAATAGTTTATTGGTTCGGGAGGGGTCCCGTCTCCGAAGCCTTCAACAGGTTCTGGAGATCGCTCACAGAAAGGGTTGACGCCTCAGAAGAAGAGCTAAGGAGAGCGAAAGAAGAGCTAAAGAGAGCAAAGGAAGAGCTTGAAAAGGCAAAGGTGAGGGCTGACGAGTCCATAGCCCTCGCCAGAGAGTCCGCACAGGCGGAGATCGAAAAAGCCAGAAAGCACGCTGAGGAGATAGCTATGAGGATAAGGGAGAGGGCAAAGGAGACGATACAGATAGAACTCAGGAAAGCGAAGGAGGAACTCGCCCTCTTCGGTATGAAAAAAGCTGAAGAGATAGCGAGGGAGATGCTCTCCGAAAAGTTCAAAGATCCTGAGATCCATAGAAGATACATAGACAGACAACTGAAGCGCTTGGAGGGAAAAGAAGATGCATAAAAAGAAGGACTTGGCGAGGAAGCTCGTCAGACTTATACTGAGGCGCATACCCCACAAAAAGGAAGAGCTTATAGCCACGGGAGACCTGATAGGCTTCCTCGCCCTCCTCTACCGCAGGGTAAGAGAGGTGAGAAACTTCTTCTTAAGCCCCTTTATTCCCATCGAAACCAAGGAGAAGTTCATAAAGGAACTCATCCGCAGATTTGAAGCACCGGAAGAAACTTCTGAGGTCTTCCGTTACATGATCGAGACAAACTCCGTTCCCCTCCTTCCGGAAATGAAAAAAGTCTACGACCACGAAGTTGAGAGGTTAATGAGGACATCCAAAGGACACCTCTATCTTGCGGA
>WFYM01000044.1 GCA_015490115.1 Aquificaceae bacterium | reverse complement strand
TTCCGTGTGCTTTTTCGGTTCCTTCACGAGGAGGGCTATGTAGAGGAGGGCTAAAGCTGAGAGGAGGGCTGTGAGGAAGAAGATGAAGGGAACCCCGAACCTTCCGGCTATCGCGGGGGCTGCCACTATGCTGACCGCGAAGGTTAAGCTGATGGAAGCTCCTATCTTCGCGAAAGCCCTCGACCTTACCTCCTCCCTGATGAGGTCCGCAACGAGGGATATAGCCGCGGAGGAGACAGCTCCCCCTCCTTGGATCAGCCTCGCCACTATCATGGTCCAAACGTTACTTGCTATACCCCCGAGAACGCTCCCTAATATGTAAACGAAAAAGCCCCCGATAATCACGGGCTTTCTACCCACTTTGTCGGACAGGTAGCCGAGGGGTATCTGGAGGAGAGCCTGAGTCAGCCCGTATATCCCGACTGCGAGACCTGTAAGGAGGGGTGTGCTACCTTCCAACTTGCTGACGTAGGGGGAAAGAACGGGAAGGAGTAGGAATATGCCGAGCATCCTGGCTGTGACGGCGAAGGAGATCCCTGCAACCACCTTTTTCTCTTCGGGGGTGAGCATGAGGAAGGTATTATATCAGGAGCTTTCGAGGGAATACTTTATGATCTCGAGCAGGGTAAGGAGGGTCCTCTTTACGTCCTCTTTGTTCTTTGCGGAGAGGGGGACAACGGGGATCCCCTCCTCGTCGGTTATGTCGAGGGCAAACTTGACGTCCTCAGGAGGCCAAGCGTTGGGAAGGTCCTGCTTGTTAGCACCGACGACTATTGGAACCGGAAACCTCGACTGGAAGAAGTTTATTATCCTTCTCGCCTCGTGAAATGTCTTCGGGTCCGTGCTGTCCACGAGGACTATTATCCCCAAAGCCCCCTCCCCGAGGATCTCCCACATGAAGTCGAACCTGGACTGTCCCGGGGTCCCGAAGAGGTAAAGCTCGTGTTCATCGTCTATCCTAATCTTCCCGAAGTCCATGGCTACCGTCGTGTAGTCCTTTACGTTCTTTTCGACAGCGGCTGATGTCTTCCTCTCCGTCGTTACAGTCTTTATCTCGCTGACCGTGTTTATGAACTGGGTCTTTCCGGCTGCGAAGGGACCAGCTATGACTATCTTTATCTTTTTCAGCTCCTTCATGACCCACCTTAGAGCTGCTTTATCTTCTCGATGATCTTCGAGAGAAGGTCCAAGGTTATGGAGGGTCTCTGGACCCTTTCCTTCCTCTTTCTCCTTATTATCCCCGCGGCGAGGAACCCGTAAAGCGCCCTGTCTACAACGATCTTCTCCATCTCAGCCTCCTTCCTTATGTCCGCAACCGTCCTGCTGCCGTCAACGAGGGAAAGGACCTTCTTCTCCTCTTCGGTAAGTTTTACCTTCGAGACTTTCGCGTCCGCATCGGGAGATTTTTCAAAGACAAGAAGCTCGTCGGATATCTTCCTTTCCACCTCCTCGGGGGTGAGGAGCCTCGAAGCCCTCATTATAAGCTCTTCAACCGGGTAGAATACCGGGACGTCGCTGTCGAACTTTATAAAGCCCGGAGTGAAGGAAAATATGCCCTCCTTCCTCCCTAGCCTCGGCAGGAAGAACCTGTCTATGGTCTTGTGCATGTCCTCTTTCTTTATGCGGAGTTTGGCGAGGAGCTGTTCAAAATTTCTGTCGGTGTAAACCCTGAAGACCTTGTCTACAGGTCTTGCAAATACAAGCTCCCCCTCCTTTATGTAGTAAGCGACTATCATATCCTTCCATTCGACTAAGAGAACACCGCTCTTCCTGTCCTTCGCGAGGACCTGAAGTATGTCCGCGAAGTTAAAAGTCGTAAGGTCCCCCGTCAGCGCCATCTATTAACCTATCGCCTCCTTGAGTTGTTCTTGAGCTTTTCTTATCTCCATGAGGAGGAGTCCGAGCTTCGCTTCGTTGCTCGCAAGAACCGTAAGGACAGCGTCCTGCCCTATACCTGTGAGGACAACGTATCCTTCCTCCCCCTTTATGGTTATCTGTTCGAGGTTGCCCTTTTGAAGCTCCTCCGTGACCCTCTCCCCGAGGGAGAGTATGGCTGCGCTCATAGCTGCCACCCTGTCCTCCTCGATTCCAGGCTTTATGACCGCGGAAATGGGAAGACCGTCAGCACTGACGAGAACCGCACCTTCTAAACCCGTGCTTTTGATCAGCTCCTGAAGTATTTTTTCATACTTGTCCATAACCTAGAACCCCCCTTTCAGATATCTTTAAAAAATCTAAGCTCTCTCTCTAGCTTTTGCTGAGCCTCTTCCAGCCTACCCAAGATCTCCTTCACCCTCTCGATATCTATTTTATCCTGATCTTTACCCACAATTGAGGAAAGCTCCTCTATATAGTTTCCGCATTTTGAAAGCTCCTCCTTGATCGTCTTCAGCTTCCCCTTGTAGATCTCGAAGGTCTGCTCGAAAGCCTGTCCTATGGCTCCTACGGGATCGAGACCTGAGGGGAACTCGACGTTAGTATGACCCTCGTGTATCTTCTCGAGGGCTTCTATTATCTTTGCTGAGTTCTCTGATATGGCTTCAAGTTGACCCTCAGCATCTTTCAGCTCTTTCTTGTATTTTTCTTCAAGGTTCCTTACAAGCTCTTTTATGCTGTTGACTATGGATAGCATCTCCTCGTGTATCGGTATAGGGACCACCGTCTTTTCCCTGTGCTGTTCCTCGAGTATGTCTATGACATAAAGGAGTCTCCCGAAGAGTTCCTCGAGCTTTCCTTTAGTCCAGAGTATGTTGAAGAGGACCCAGGCTACAGCTATTGCAAAGCCAACTCCTAGGGAGTAGTAGAGGTCTACGCCCCCGAAAAAGAAGAAAACGAAAGCGAGAACGAGTCCGAAGAAGAAGGAGGAGAGTAGGAAGAACTTGAGAAGCTCTGTTGCCAAAGAGGAAAGCTTCGGGGTCTCTACCATACTCCCACCCTTTTAAATGATATCGCAAACTCTGGAGGTTTTTTAAGCTCAGTCTTGACCTTCATCCACGAAAAGTTCTCTCTTCATAGCTACCTTTCCTGTTCTTGCCATTTCTTTGATGCCGAAAGGCTTTAGGAGTTCGAGTATAGCGTTTATCTTGTCCTCGTCTCCTGTAACTTCTATGGTGTAAGTTTCGGGAGAGACGTCCACTATCTTCCCCCTGAATATCTCAACTATCCTGAGGACCTCGTCCCTTGCCCTTGCGGTAGGTGTGTGAACCTTCACGAGGACAAGCTCCCTCTCCACGTGGGGGACGTCGGTGATGTCCCTTACCTTGAGGGTGTCTATGAGTTTTCTGAGCTGTTTTACCACTTGGTCTATCACTATGTCGTCGCCTATGACCTCTATTGTCATCCTAGACACACCCTTCTCGTGGGTCTCACCCACCGAGAGGCTCTCTATGTTGTATCCCTTACCGGCTATCAATGTGGCTATCCTCGCAAGGACGCCTATCTCGTTCCTGACGAGGACGTTTATTATGTGCTTCCTTACCTGACCCTTTCTTGTTTGCCTGAGTTTCGGTCCCTTAGTTACGGTTACCATGACCCCTCACCCCACGAGATACATGGTTTCAGCGTCTGAGGAACCTTTTCCGTCCTCTAAGATCATGTCCCTGTAAGACTTGCCGGGAGGGACCATCGGGAGGACGTTCTCTTCCTTGTCGACGACGAAGTCGAGTATGACGGGTCTGTCCTCGATCTTCATAGCTTCCTCTAAAACTTCCCTCACCTCTTTGGGCTTCTCAGCCCTAAAACCTACAGCTCCCATAGCTTCCGCGAGCTTCACAAAATCCGGCTGGACGCTGAGGTCCACCTCCGAATACCTCCCTTCGTAGAAGAACTCTTGCCACTGGCGGACCATACCGAGGTAAGCGTTGTTTATGATAGCCACCTTAACGGGGATCTTATACTGGACTGCGGTTATCACCTCCTGCATCGTCATCACAAAAGAGCCGTCGCCGTCGATCACGAACACCTCCTTTTCAGGTCTTCCCACCTTCGCACCTATCCCTGCGGGGAGTCCGTATCCCATGGTTCCCAATCCACCGGAGCTTAAAAACTGCCTCGGAAAAGAATACTTGTAGAACATGGCAGCCCACATCTGGTGTTGACCCACACCCGGGACTATTATCGCGTCACCTTTCGTCACCTCGTATATCTGCTCTATGACGTATTGGGGCTTTATGACCTCAGAGGAGTTCCTGTAGGTGAGGGGGTGGAGCTTCTTCCACTTCTCTATTTGCTCTAGCCACTTTTCCCTGTCCTCCGGGTATAGGATCTTGCCACCCCTCTTCTTTAGCTCTTCGAGTAGCTTCCTGAGGACTATCTTCACGTCCCCCACTATGGGAACGTCGACGACTATGTTCTTGGATATGGAGGCTGGGTCTATGTCTATGTGGATTATCTTCGCTTCGGGAGCGAACTCGTCCACCTTTCCCGTTACCCTGTCGTCGAACCTCGCCCCGACCGCTATCAAAAGATCGCAGTTGTAAACAGCCATGTTGGCGTAGTAGGTCCCGTGCATGCCGAGCATCCTGAGGGAGAGGGGGTGAGTCTCGGGGAAGGCTCCCTTCCCTTGTGTCGTGGTCGTCACCGGTATCCTCATCATCTCGGCGAGTTCTATCAGCTCCTCCTGAGCCTCCGCGTTCACAGCACCGCCGCCTACGTAGAGGACAGGCTTTTTGGCGGACATTATGAGTTCGGCAGCCTTCTTTATCTGCTGGGGATTCCCCTCCACGTGAGGTCTGTAACCGGGGAGGGAGTTCTTCACCTCTTCTTCGGAAGGGATTGAAACGTCCGAGAGCTGTTGGGTAACGTCCTTAGGAAGGTCCACGAGGACAGGTCCCGGTCTTCCAGTCCTCGCTATGTAAAAAGCCTGCCTTATCACGAGGGGCAGCTCCTCAACGCTCCTTACGAGAAAGTTGTGTTTCGTTATGGGTCTCGTTATACCTACTATGTCCACCTCTTGGAAGGCGTCGTTTCCTATTAGGTGGGTCGGGACCTGACCCGTTATTACGACTATGGGGACCGAGTCCATGTAGGCGTCCGCTATAGCGGTCACTATGTTCGTAGCTCCCGGTCCTGAAGTGGTCATGGCGACACCCACCTTACCCGTTGCCCTCGCGTAGCCCTCCGCCATGTGTCCCGCCCCCTGCTCGTGCCTGACTAATATGTGCTTTATCGAACCGTCCCTGTATAGGGCGTCGTAGACCTCCATTATCGCACCGCCGGGGAGACCGAAGATGACCTCCACACCTTCCTCCTTCAGGGTCTCTATGACTATGTCAGCTCCCTTTCTCGACATTCCTTTCCTCCGTTTATCGTAATATATAAAATTTGTGTTAGGACTCGTGAACTTCAAGGTCTGTGGTATAATTCTCTTTCATAAAGTCGGGAGGTCCGCGGTATGAGTATGATCAGCTACGAGGAAGCCCTCGAGATACTCAAGCAGCAGATAAAAGACTTCGAAGCGGAAGCCAGAATGGAGGAGGTGGGGGTAGTCTACTACGTGGGGGACGGTGTCGCGAGAGCTTACGGACTCGAAAACGTTATGGCTATGGAGGTGGTGGAGTTCGAGGGGGGTCAGAAGGGTCTCGCCTTCAACCTCGAAGAGGACAACGTCGGGATAATAATACTCGGTAGCGAGACGGGTATAAAGGAGGGTGCGATAGTAAAAAGAACTGGGCAGATACTCTCAGCTCCGGTAGGTGAGGGTCTCATAGGAAGGGTTATAAACCCCCTCGGAGAACCCCTCGACGGCAAAGGACCCATCCAGTATGAATACCTCTCACCAGTTGAGAAGATAGCTCCGGGAGTTGTAAAGAGAAAGCCCGTCCACGAACCCCTCCATACGGGTATAAAGGCTATAGACTCGATGATACCCATAGGGAGGGGTCAGAGGGAGCTTATAATAGGCGACAGATCTACCGGGAAGACAACCATCTGCATAGACACAATATTGAACCAGAAGGACACGGACGTCTACTGCATATACGTGGCTATAGGTCAGAAGAGGTCTACAACGGCGAGGATCATAGAGATACTCGAGAAGGAAGGGGCTATGGAGTACACGACGGTTGTTGTCGCTTCAGCTACGGACCCCGCATCCCTCCAATACCTCGCACCCTTCGTCGGATGCACCATAGGTGAGTACTTCAGGGACAACGGGAAGCACGCCCTCGTCGTCTACGACGACCTCTCCAAGCACGCGGAAGCTTACAGACAGCTCTCCCTCCTTATGAGGAGACCTCCGGGAAGGGAAGCTTATCCGGGAGACGTCTTCTACCTCCACTCGAGGCTCCTCGAGAGGGCTGCCAAGCTGAACGACGAACTCGGCGGTGGCTCCCTCACAGCCCTTCCCATAATAGAGACTAAAGCTGGTGACGTCGCAGCTTACATACCGACGAACGTCATATCCATAACCGACGGTCAGATATACCTCGAGCCTGACCTCTTCAACAAGGGTGTGAGACCCGCGATAAACGTCGGTCTCTCCGTTTCGAGGGTGGGTGGTGCAGCCCAGATAAAGGCTATGAAGCAGGTAGCCGGGGGTCTGAGGCTCGATCTTGCCCAGTTCAGGGAGCTTGAAGCTTTTGTCCAGTTTGCCTCCGAACTCGACAAGGCTACCCAACAGACCATAAACAGGGGTCTCAGGCTCGTCGAGCTTCTAAAGCAGGAACCTTATAACCCCTTACCCGTTGAGAAGCAGATAGTAGCCATATACGCGGGGACCAACGGCTACCTCGACGACATACCCGTCGAGGCTGTGAGGAAGTTCGAAAAGGAGCTTTACGCTTACCTCGACAACGAAAGACCCGACATACTAAAAGAAATAAGGGAAAAGAAAGCCCTCGACGACGAGCTGAAGAAAAAGATAGATGAAGCCCTGAAGGACTTCAAGTCCAAGTTCGTTCCGTGAAAAGGTTCAAAAACATACACGTAGGTTGCAGCGGTTTCTCTTATAAGGACTGGAAGGGGACCTTCTATCCCTCTAACATAGACCAGTCCGAGATGATAACCTATTACGAGAAGTTCTTCGACGTTGTTGAGATCAACTACACCTTCTACTCCATGCCCCACCCCTATACGATGAGGAGCTTCCTCGAGAAGACAAAAAGGCTCAGGTTCTCCGTAAAGGTGAACAGGGTCTTCACCCACGACAGGAACTACGGACTCTCCGAACTGAAGAGCTTCCTCGAGGGTTGCAGACCCCTCCTTGAGTCGGACAGGTTCATATGCTTCCTCTTTCAGTTTCCTCAAAGCTTCAAGTATTCGGAGGAGAGTTTAAGCTACCTTTCGAAGCTCTCCGAAGACTTCTCGGGATACGAGAGGGTCCTCGAGGTGAGGGGGAGGAGCTTCATGAGGGCTGACTTCTTCGAGAGGGTGGAAGATCTCGGATTTTCCCTCGTGAACGTTGACGCTCCGAAAGTAAAGGGAGTTCTCGTAGGTCCTTGGAGATCGGTCGGGACACTCAACTACGTAAGGCTCCACGGGAGGAATAAGGAAAAATGGCACCAGCACGAAGAGGCTTACGAGAGATACGACTACCTCTACTCGGAGGAGGAGCTAAGGTCCCTGAAGGACAAGATACTTGAGATATACGAGGGGAAGGACACCTACGTCTTCTTCAACAACCACTACAGGGGTAAGGGGGCTTTGAACGCCCTCCAGATGAAGGAGCTTTTAGGGGAAAGTGTTAATATACCTAAGGGTCTCGTCTCCACCTTCTCGGGTTCCCTTTGGGAGTAGAAATTCATAAGAGTTTTCTTATATTATTATTTTGCTGAGGAGGTCGGACGTGAGGAGGCATATGTTAAAGTCGAAGATACACAGGCTGACCGTCACTGAGACGGACCTGAACTACGAGGGGAGCCTCTCCTTAGACAGGGACCTCATGGACCTTGCGGACATAAAGCCATACGAGAGGGTCGAGGTTTACAACATAAACAACGGGGCGAGGTTTTCCACATACGTGATACCGGCTCCGAGGGGTTCGGGGACGGTAAGGCTGAACGGTGCAGCTGCGAGGCTCGGCTTTAAGGGTGACCTCATAATAGTCGCCTCATACGGGGAATACGAGGAGGCTGAACTCGAAAGCTACAGACCGATCCTAGTTTACGTGGACGAGAAGAACAGGGTGGTATCTGTGAAGTATTCCGCGGAGGAGGAAGATGTTTACTGTGCCGGAGGTAACACCTGAGGAGGCGAGGAAGATACTCGAAAAAGAAGGGGAGAAGGTGGTCCTTCTCGATGTGAGGACACCTCCCGAACATTTCCAGCTCAGGATACCGAATTCGGAGCTTATACCCCTCGATGAGCTTAGGTTCAAATACAAAGACCTTCCCAAGGACAAGAAATACATAGTCTACTGCAGGAGCGGGGAAAGGAGCGCCTTCGCCACTTACTTTTTAAGGCGTATGGGCTTTGAAGCTTACAACCTCGCGGGTGGGATACTCTCTTGGCCCTACGAGAAGGAGTCCAGAGACTCTAAATCCTGAGAAGCTCCTCAGCCCTTTCTTGGATCTCGAACAAGATCGTCTTGAGATCGGAGGGGTCCATCCCCAGCTTTTCGGACACATCCTCTACCGCTTTGTCCAAGGCTTCCCCTCCTTCGCCGAGAGCTTCCTGAAGGAGGGCAGCTTTTTCGAGTATGCCCGAAAGCTCCTGATTCTTTCCCGTGAAGGCGTCCACTATGCTCTGGTCCACGTTCACCTCTTTGAGGAACTCGACCTTGTCCACACCGAGTATCTCATCTATCAGTGAGAATAGACCTGCTATGTAAGCTTCGTTGGTGAGCTTGGAATTTAACCTCTTCGCTATCTCCTCCGCCACCATAGCCCTGATCAGCGACCTTCTCCAGAGTTCCGGGTTCTCGACCGCTACGTAGTCGTTCGTAGCGACGAGTAGGGTGAACCTCTTTAGGTTCTCCATTCCGAGGTATGCACAAGCTTGGACTATGTCCTTTATCTCCTTCCTCCTTGCAAAGTAAGCTGAGTTGACGAACCTGAGGAGCTTGGCGGACATACCCACATCGCTCGCTATTATGCTTGCAAAGTCCTTTATGCTCTGGGCTGTATTCAAGGCTCCTATCATCCTGAGGAGGGTTGACTTCAAAAAGGGAGCTACCTCAAACTCCTTCACCACGGAGGGTGGTCCGAGGAAGTTGCCGGAGAAGAGGTCCCCCAGCGGTTTTACCTTAGAAAAGTCCTTTTCGGTTTCCACTTTTATCACCATAACCTTCTTCCCGTTTCTCCTGACAGCTCCAGCCCTCCCCTCGTCCACCGAAGAAGCTGTAAACTCCACTATTGAGGATCTCTCCATGAGGTCGAGGTATTTCGAGGAGTAAAATTCCTCCTTCACGGCGAAGATGCTCCCCTTCTCTTTCAGCTCGTCTATTCTCTTTAAGGCGTTCTGGTATATGGACTGACCTATCTCGGTTTTTGAGGGTATTATCTGGAAGACCATCTTGTCGAGGAAGAGAAGGTCGAGGACCCTGTTCAGAATTGAATCGAGGGTCACGTTCATGAAGACCTTCTTGCCTTCGGATAGCCTCTCCACACCTATCTCCCCTATCAGCTCGGCGACTATGAAGGTAGCCTTGTTGTAGGACACGTCTTCGGGATAACGCTCCAGATCTCCGGACCTTCTCAGGAAGACCTCGTAGCCGTAAACCTTCCCCTCCCTGTCAAAGACCGGCTGTCTGGCGATTACGAAGCTCATCAACCCTCTCCTTCAGCTCAGGATATAAAGGGAAGCTCTCGCAGATCTCCCTTACCTCCTCCCTTACGCTCTCTATTATTTTATCATCGTCCAAATTCTTCAGGACTTTAGCTATGAGCTTGGCTATCCTCTTCATCTCTTCTTCCCTCATACCCCTTGTCGTCACAGCCGCCGTCCCTATCCTTATACCGCTCGCTTTGGTAGGCGGAAGCTCGTCGAAGGGAACCGCGTTCTTGTTCACCGTGATACCCGCCCTTCCGAGGGCGTCCTCAGCCTGCTTCCCGGTTATCTTCATGCTCCTGAGGTCTACGAGGACTATGTGGGAGTCGGTCCCTCCCGTTACTATTCTGAACCCCTCCTTCATCAGCTCCTCAGCCATGACCCTCGCGTTCTTTATAACCTGCCTCGCATACTCCTTGAACTCCTCCGTCATAGCCTCTTTAAAGGCTACAGCCTTTGCCGCTATCACGTGCATCAAGGGTCCTCCTTGCGTCCCGGGGAAGACGGCTTTGTCTATCGCTTTTGCGAACTCAGCCTTGCAGAGGATAAAACCGCTCCTCGGACCCCTCAGCGTCTTGTGAGTAGTTGAGGTCACGAAGTGAGCGTGGGGGACCGGGTTCGGATACTCCCCGGCTGCTATGAGACCCGCGTAGTGAGCCATGTCCACCATGAAGTAAGCTCCCACCTCGTCCGCTATCTCCCTCATCTTTGCCCAGTCTATAACCCTCGGGTAAGCGGAAGCCCCCCCTACGATCAGCTTCGGTCTGTGTTCCTTGGCGAGCTTGTAGAGCTGGTCGTAGTCTATAAGCTCCGTCTTCGGATCCACCCCGTAGTGGACGACCCTGTAGAGCTTTCCGGAGAAGTTCACCTTAGCTCCGTGGGTAAGATGCCCTCCGTGGGAGAGGTCCATACCCATTATCGTGTCACCCGGCTCGAGGACAGCCATGTAAACAGCCATGTTAGCCTGAGTTCCCGAGTGGGGCTGGACGTTGGCGTGTTCCGCGCCGAATAGCTTTTTAGCCCTCTCTATGGCGAGGGTCTCGGCTATGTCGACGAACTCGCAACCCCCGTAATACCTTCTTCCGGGAAGACCCTCCGCGTATTTGTTTGTGAGGACGCTACCCGTAGCCTCCAAAACTGCGAGGGAGGTGAAGTTCTCGGAGGCTATAAGCTCGAGGTGGTAAAACTGCCTTTCCAGCTCTTTGGCTACGACCTCGAAGATCTCCGGATCAGTTCTTAGAAGGTGTTCCATGGGAGATAAGTATATCACGGGCTGATAACACCCGCCTCTACCATGAAGACGGTCGAGCAACAACTCGGAGAGAGGACGGGTTCAAGACCTATGGACTTGGCGTAGGACACTACTCCTTCTGCGGGGAAAGCTATGCCGTTTACACCCGCGAGGATGGAGTAGAGGTCGAACTTTACCCTGTCGGGTCCTGCGGGTCTTGCACAGCCTATCATTATAGGGACGTCCGGCATGAGTTTTCTGGCTGTAAGGACTATCCTCGCGCTTTCCTCAGGGGTGGGCGGGGGGAGGAGCTGAAAACTCGCCTTCCCGTAGTAAGGCATAACCACCACGAGGACGAGGGCGTCCGGGTCGTTTTCCGCTATCATCTCGAGGGCTTTCTCCTCACCTTTTATCTTCCCGTAGTGGAGACCTATGATGACGTGTGGGACTATCTTGAGACCTGCGGATTTCAAAAGCCTCAGGGACCTTTCGTAGTCTTCGGTTGTCCTGTGGGGGAGCTTGTAGACCTTGGCTATGGTCTCGTTATCGCCTATTATGTCGATAAGGACCGCATCCACACCAGCTTCAGCCAAGCCGTTTGCGAGTTCCTCGTCCACAAGACCGACGTGGCAGGTAACGAAAAGTCCGAGTTCTTCTTTTATCCTCTTCATCGTCCCGAGGAAGGGGTGAAGCTCCACCACACCGTCTCTGTTGGAACCTCCCGAGATGAGTATTCCGGTTACACCTTTTTCTTTTAGTTCCTCGCAAACCCTCCAGAGTTCCTCCGGTGTCTCCGCCGGTATCATGTGCCAGAGGATCTTGCTCGCACAGTGATCGCACATAAGCTCACACTTTCTCCCGGTTACCGATATGTCGACGAAACGGGGGGGACCTTTTATGGAGAAGTCTTCCACTTCGTAGTGCTTGAAGCCGGGACCGTGGAAGTAGATCTTTCTTCCGAAGTTCTTTAGCTTTATCTCGAGACCTTCCCCAAGCTCCTCGCAGAGCTTCGGATCGAGACCTTCGAGGGGAGGGGGCGGGTTCAACCGCACCTCACACCTTTTTCTTCAACTACTTTTCTTAGAGCTTCCACAGCTTCGGGACCTTTGAGGAGCTGGTTCACCTCCTCCATGTTCGTAGGCTTCAGCCTCACTATCCATCCCTTTCCGTAAGGGTCGTCGTTCACAAGAGCCGGGTTGGCTTTCAGCTCCTCGTTTACTTCTACTATTTCGCCTTCGAAGGGTGCTGGAACGGGTCCTACCCACTTACCGCTCTCTATGGTCGCAACGCTCTTCCCCTTCTTTACCGTCTTCCCCACCTTCTTAGGTGTGTAGGCGACGAGCCTCCCCGCCATGGCTGCGGCTATGGAAGTCAGACCCACCGTGTAGGTTCCGTCTCCGTTGTCCCTCGCCCAAGTGAAGGCGTTAGCTTCCGGATCCACGTGATAGAGAAGGTCTTCGGGAACGGGGCATCCGTTCACCTCAGCCATTTCACACCTCCCTTGTTTTTTGAATATTGTATCAGAACACGATGAGTTTATCCGCCTCCATGGCTCTCAGGACGAACTCGCTCGCCGGGACTATACCGTCAAGCTCAGGTATTAAGTCCTCTTCGGTGAGTCCAAGGGACTCGACCGCCTGCTTGCAGGAGTAAAACTTGACACCTGCGAGCTTTGCGTCCTTCATAAAGTCGTAGACGGTCTTGGGTTTTTTCCCGTTCTGGGAGAAGCAGTTTCCCTCCTGAGAGGGACATATCCTCTCCGCTATCCCCTTCCTTATTAAATTCGTCCCGTCCATGTTGAAGAAGATCTCAACTTCAGCGTCGTTCGCTGCCATCAGAGCCGCTATGTAGAAGGGGGAGGCGCAACGCCAAGGGGTCTTCGGACCGCTCGTCATCAAGATAACTATCTTCTTCTCCCCCGCCCCCACCTCACACGAGACCGAGCCTCTTGAGGACGGGTATGGGATCCGAGAGGTTGTCTTTTAGCTTCACAGCTCCCGCACTGTAGCCGAAGGCTATGCCGAGGAGCTGGGTGAAGTAAGCTGCGGGAACGTCCACGTCGGGGACACCCTTCATCATGAGCCTGTGCCTGTACATCTCCAAAGAGGCGTGGCAGAGGGGACACTCGGTGGCTATTATGTCAGCTCCGTTCCTCTTTGCGGTCTGGAGTATCATCATGACGAACTTCTCGGAGACCTGCTCGTCGGAGAGGGAGTGGGGTCCTCCGCAGCACTGGGTATGCATGGGTTCGAAGTTGACGCTCGTCGCCCCCGCAGCTTCGAGGAGCGCCTCCATGTAGTAGGGATGCTCGTCGTCGTCCGCTGTGTCCCTCTTTCTGGGTCTTGCCTCCTCGTCCTGACCTCCCGTGTGGGAGTAAGTCCTCGCGTAGAAGTGGGGTCTCGTGTATAGACAGCCGTAGTAACTTGCAACTTTTAGACCTTTGAGGGGCTTTTTCGTCCTCTCCTTTACCTTTTCGGGACCCGCTTCGTGGTAGAACCACTCGAGTATGTGGTAGGTGTGTGGTATCTCGTCTATGGGATCGACTCCTCCCTCTTTAAGAAGCTCGTTCACCCTCTCGAAGACCTTCTTGTCCGTCTCTAAGAAATACTCAGCCCTCTGGAGGGAGAAGGAACACCCGTTGCAGGGAGCGACTATTACCTTGTGTCCCTGCTTCCTCGCCAAGGACATGTTTCTGGCGTTGAGGAGCATCGTCCCCCAGAAGGTTACGTTCTTCGTCTCCATAGCTCCGCAGCAGTTGTAGTCTTCGAGGTAGTCAAGCTCGAGTCCGAGTTCCTTGGCTACTATCCTCGTCGAGACGTCGTAAGCCCTCGCAGCACCCTCCAAGGAACATCCCGGATAGTAGGCTACCCTCTTCCCTATACCTCCCATAGGGGGTTTTCTGAGCTGAAGAGCTATTGCCATCTTGCCCACCTCCTATTAGTGTGAGAAGACTCCCTCCTCTTCCATGACCTTCCTGAGGACCTGCTTGAACCTGTTCCAGTTCTTTGTTCTCGGGTGGAAGAGCATGTGCTTGGCGCTCAGCATCAGAAATCCCACGTTCATGCTCTTTATGGGCTTTGCGGCGAGTTGCTTTAGCCACTCGGGAACACCGCCCATGAAGGGAATTGGCTTTTTGAGGATCGGGTCCTTTACCACCTTGTATCCCTGCTTCTCTATCCACCCGAAGAGAAGCTCCCCGTCCTCTATCCTTCCGTATTCGTAAACGGTGTCCATGAAGAACTTGTCGAACTTCTTGGAGGGGTATTCCTCTAT
>WFYM01000043.1 GCA_015490115.1 Aquificaceae bacterium | reverse complement strand
TTTAGCTTTTGGAGAAGCTCCTCCGAGAAGTGTAAGGAGGCGGTGGGAGCTGCAACGGAACCCTCCTCCTTCGCGAAGACGGTCTGGTAGTAGTTCCTGTCTATCTCCTCTTCTTCTCTATCTATGTAAGGTGGTATGGGTATCTTTCCGTATTTGTCTATGAGCTTTAGGGGTTCTTTCCCGTGGAGCTTCACGAGGAAGAGGCTCTTTTCTATTTGCTTTAACACCTCAACGCTGAAATCCTCGGCTATGCGGACGAAGAGACCGGGTCTTATCTTCTTGCCTCCTACGAGAGCTTTCCAAAGGTTGGGCTTTATGTAGTCGGTGAGGAGTATTTCAACCCTGCCTCCCGTTGGCTTTCTGCCTACGAGCCTCGCGGGGAGGACCTTCGTGTCGTTGAAGACGAGGAGATCCCCCTCCTCGAGGTAGTCGGGTAGGTTCCAGAATATATCGTGCTTTATCGTCTTTGTCTTCCTTTCGAGGACCATGAGCCTCGCGCTGTGCCTCGGAATTGCGGGGTATTTGGCTATGAGTTCTTCCGGGAGTTCGTAGTCGAAATCCTCCACCTTCATGCCGTATAATTTACTACCGTGGAAGAGGTAGAGGTAGGCGGACTGATAAAAGCCCTGAACCTCCAAGTGGCACAGGGACAGCTCCAGGAGATCTCACTTCTCCTCTTCGTAGCCGTTTACGTAATGATAGTCCTCGAGAGGTTCTTCCACAGGACGACCGCATCCCTCCTCGGAGCTTCCCTCGCCATGGTGATAGGTGTTATACCCCCGGAGGTTGCTTGGTCCTCTATAGACTACAACACCATGTTTTTGCTCCTCGGTATGATGAACATAGTTGCTGTCCTCGGACACAGCGGTTTCTTCAACGTCATGGCTGTTAAGGTTCTAAAGTTAACGGGACCGAGTCCCGTCAAAATACTCCTCGCATTTACGGTCCTTACAGCTGTCCTATCCGCCTTCCTCGACAACGTAACGACCGTTCTCTTCATAACCCCCGTCATGATCAAGATAACGAGGATACTCGGTCTCGACCCAGTCCCTTACGTCATATCGGTCGTCCTCGCCTCGAACACGGGAGGGACAGCAACTCTGATAGGTGACCCTCCCAACATAATAATCGGGAGTATAGCCCACAAGAGTTTCAACGACTTCCTCATACACGTCGCTCCCCACGCTGTCGTCGGTTTCCTCGTAGGACTCGTTGTCAACTTCCTCTACATGAAGAGGGCGGGAGCCTTCCAAAGGAACGAGGACGTCCGAATGGAAAACATCTTTGACCTGAAGGCGGAGATAAGGGACGGTGAGGTGATGAAGAAAGCCCTTTTGGTCTTTGGTATTACCGTTCTCCTCTTCATGTTAGGTCACAGGTTCGGTCTCGAACCCGGGATAATAGCTCTCTTTACCTCTTCATTCCTTCTCCTTTGGACGCGTATGTCCCCTTCTTACATAATGGAGAGGATAGAGTGGGCTACCCTGATGTTCTTTGCGGGACTCTTTATCATCGTGGGTTCCTTAGAGCATACGGGAGTCTTTATGAAGGTAGCGAGGAGCCTCGGAGAGCTTATAGGTTCGAACGTTGGTCTCGGTATATGGGTGGTCGGCGGATTTTCCGCTCTAATTTCTGGCTTTGTGGACAACATACCCTTTACCATGTCTATGGCTTACGTCCTCAAAGACATGTCCTCAATAGGTGGTCAGGGCATAGACCACCTCTGGTGGGCTTTGTCCCTCGGGGCTTGTCTTGGGGGCAACTTTACACTCGTCGGTGCCTCCGCAAATATAGTAGCAGCTTCTATAGCTGAGAGAGAAGGTTGCAGGATATCTTTCCTTACCTTCCTCAGATACGGGACACCTGTTGCCCTCCTTTCCGCAGCTTCAGCCCTCATGAGCCTCTATATATTCAGGCTCTGACGGTGAGCTTAAGAAGCAGGGGTGCTATAAGGGTCGTTACCGCCACCACGAAGACGACGACAGCGTAGCCGACCTCGTCTATAGCATTGAAGCTCCTCCCGAACTCCGCAAATATGAGACCCACTTCACCCCTCGGCATCATAGATATGCCGACGTTCAGCTTTTCCCTTAAAGAACCGCTGATCACAAAACCCGATAGGACCTTACCGAGTATGGCTACGACTATAAGGGAGATGGAGAGGGTCCAAAATTCGAGGGATGAAAAGTCTATGGCTTTTAAGTTGAGGGCGAGACCAACCGTCACGAAGAATATGGGAGCGACCACCCAAACGAGAGGCAGTATACCCTCCTCTATCTTGTGGATCACCTTGTCGCTCAGCTTCAGAAAGGATATCAAAGGGAAGCTGAAGCTCCTCGAGAGGGCAAGACCAGCTGTGAAAGCTCCCAAGATCTCCGGGGAGCCGAACCTGTATGCTACGTGTCCGGTAAAGAGGACGAGGGCGAGTATGGCGGAAGGTATTATGTCAACGTCCTTTAGCTTGTCCACCACGAAGGAGATGAACTTCGCCAAAGCTCTGGCGACGAAGGGAGCCACGAGGAAGAAAATGGCTATATCAAAGACGAGCCTTCCCGTAGCTTCGAGGTCTACTGTTTTCGTCTTGGAGAACTCGTAAAGGGCTGCGAGTATGACTACACCGAGGACGTCGTCGAGGACCGCTGCTCCGAGGACTATCTGGGCGAACCTGTCTTTGTGCTTTCCCAGATCGGTGAGG
>WFYM01000042.1 GCA_015490115.1 Aquificaceae bacterium | reverse complement strand
GGTCTTGCGGGAGGCGTCCTCTCATACCTTGCTGTTGCAAAGTTAAAGCCCGCCTTCGGATACGACGACGCCCTCGATGTGTTCGGTATCCACGGAATAGCAGGGATAACGGGAGCTATCCTCACTGGTGTCTTTGCGGACCCTGCGATAGGCGGAAGTGCGGGGCTTCTCTACGGGAACCCTAAGCAGGTCCTCATACAGATAGAGGGTGTCGTGGCTACCATAGTGTATTCGGGTGTCCTCACAGCGGTAGTAGTTTTCATAACAAAAGCCCTCACGGGTCTGAGAGCCAAAGAAGAGGAGGAGATAGAGGGTCTCGACAAGGCCCAGCACGGGGAGACTGCTTACAACATCTGAGGAGGTGGGAAGATGAGGAAGCTTTTGGTAGTCCTCGGAGCTTTCGGGACAGCCCTCGCGGAGGAGAAGTTATCCCTCAAAGTATCTCAGGATCTCGAACTCTACGGGGCGCTCACGGGAGCCTTCTTTTACACAACTAACGTGCAAGCTGACAAGTTCAACATAACGAACGGTGTAATAGGTCTTAAAGGGGAAGCCGGGAAGGGGCTGAAGGTAGGTTTTGACCTTGCGGTCGGTAGCCTCCTCATGCCCACGGTCTGGGACGGTGGTCAGGGGGACCCGCAGAGGTTCGACTTCACAGCGAAGGGTGTAGCTACCGAAGGCTTCGGCTTTGTATGGGGATACTTCTCATTGAAGCCCTCCGACGTCCTTTCCGTTGACTTCGGTGTGATGCCGACGAACCTCGGCTACGAGGTCGCAAACACCTACTCGAACCCGAACATAACCTTGGGGACAACATGGACAGCCCAGCCTGTGATATACCCCGCCGTCAGGCTCACCTTCTCTGGTCCCGTTAACCTCTACGCTGAATACAACCAAGAGAACGACCTCGACAACTTCGCGGTAGGTGCCTCCGGTGAGCTTATGGGTATCGGCTTTTCCCTTAGTTACTACGACTACAGAGCTTTTAAAAACCTCGTTGACCTTGTCCTCAGCTACTCTATAAGCCACGTCGATCTCGGTCTCAACTTCGACTACCAGTGGCTCGACAGACCTGCTTCGGGCAGTGCTTACGGGGTAGCCCTCTACGCCATACCCAAGTTCGGTAAGTTTTCTTTACCTTTTAGAGCTGAATACTTCAACGAGGGGACGACGAACATATACAGCGATCAGAATGCGGAAAGCGGCTATACCCTTACCCTCACACCCACCTTCAGACCTTCGGAAAACACGTTCCTGAGGGCTGAGGTGGCGTATATATCCACAGAAAACAGCGTCTTCAACGGGAGGAGGTCGAAGACTACACTTTCTTTTGAAGTCGGCTTCACCTTCTAATGGTTAAGGGTCTCCTCATTGACCTCGACGGTGTCCTCTACGTCGGGGACACGCCCATACCGGGAGCCAAGGAGTCCGTAGAGGAACTGAGAAAGAAGTTCAAGATCAGGTTCATAACGAACACGACGAGGAAGCCTACGAACAAAGTGGTTGAAAAGCTAAGGTCCATGGGCTTTTACGTGGAGGAGGGGGAGGTCTTCACAGCTTTAAAGACAACCACGGAGTTTCTCAGGAGAAAAAAGGCAAAAGCCTTCTTCCTGCTTACGGAAGAAGCTATGGAGGAGGTGGCTGACCTCGTCGGTGATCCTCCCGACTACGTTGTCGTCGGTGACGCCCACGAGAGGTTCACCTACGAGAACATGAACAGGGCTTTCAGGTATCTCGTCTCCGGCTCAAAGCTGATAGCTGTAGCAAAGAACAGGTATTTCTTAGACAAGGACGACAGACTTTCCCTCGACGCAGGACCCTTCGTTAAAGCCCTCGAGTTCGCCTCCGGAAAGAGGGCAAGACTCATGGGAAAGCCGAGCAGGTCCTTCTTCCTTGAGGTTTTAAGAAGCATGGATCTCAGACCTGAGGAGTGCTGTGTCGTCGGGGACGACATAGAGGCGGACGTCTTAGGGGGTATGAAGCTCGGCATGAGAGGTGTATTGGTAAGGACGGGGAAGTTCAGGGAGGAGGACCTGAAAAAAGGCAGACCCGACCTCGTTATAGGGAGTATAGCCGAACTTCCCGAGGTCCTCAGTTAGCACTACCGTTCCTCAAGGCTTCCCACTCTTCGGGGGTGAGGACGCTCACGAACTTCTTGTTCCTTCTGTTTTCGAACTTCACGTATCCGTCAACGAGGGCAAAGAGTGTAAAGTCGGAACCCATACCCACGTTCCTTCCCGGGTGTATCTTCGTCCCCCTCTGCCTCACTATTATGTTCCCAGCTCTCACGAACTGACCGTCGTATCTCTTGACACCGAGCCTCTTCGAGTGAGAGTCCCTTCCGTTCCTCGTAGAACCTCCGCTCGCCTTCGAAGCCATCTTCAGACCTCCTTTATTTCTTTAATTAATATCTCGGTAAACCACTGTCTGTGACCCTTCCACCTCTTGTAGTTCTTCTTAGGTCTGTATTTGAAGACTATTATCTTCTTCCCCCTCCCGTGGGAGAGGACCTCAGCAACCACCTTCCCCTTCCCGAACTCGACCGTCCCGTCATCCTTTCTCACCATCAAGGGCTTGAACTCGACGGTCTCCCCGGGTTCCACCTTCAGCTTCTCCACCCTCAGCTTCATACCGGGTTCGACCTTATACTGCTTCCCGCCCGTCTCTATGACCGCATACATGGGAAAATATTATACAATAAAAGGGGATCCTATTCCTAAGAAGTGTAGTATAATAAAGTTAGGGATGAGAAAGAAAGTGATATTTTTTCTTCTTGTTAACTCTTTTGTATTTTCTTTAGACTGGGGTGATATGTTTCACACAAAACACAACCTTTATAGGGTCGGAGAAACACAGATGCCTGTTTATAAATTTGACAGGACGGAGTTCAACATATTCTGCTTCGCATGTCACATAAGGGCAACGCCCCATGCGGACGTAGAGAGATTTGAAACTTACGCTTGGGGTGTTGAGGAAATAAAGAAGAAAAAACTTTACCCCCAATCCCTTGTTTGCCTTTCTTGCCATGATGGTTTCATAGCTCAGAATATAAGTAAGACAAAGGAAGGAGTCCATCATCCGTTTTTTATAACCTACAAAGAACAGAGGTTTGTTCTATATCCACCGGATAAACCTCTTGAGGGATGGGTAGGGGCTAAGAAGATTTCGGATCTCATAAAGAGGTTTGACGGAACACTCCAGTGTGTATCTTGCCACGATCCGCACTTAAGGAAAG
>WFYM01000041.1 GCA_015490115.1 Aquificaceae bacterium | reverse complement strand
GGTCCTTTCCTTTAGAACCTCCCTCCTTATGAGGTCGACAAGCTCCTCGGTTATCCTCCTCGTGAGGTAGCGTATTATGTCCTCTTTGCTCGAGAAGTGTCTGTATATCGCCCCCTCCGTTATACCCACCTCGCCCGCTATGTCCTTGATAGTCGTCCCTTTAAAGCCCTTCTTAGAGAAGAGCCTTACCGCAACCCTCGCTATCCTCTCCTTAGTAGGCACAAGCTCCAAGCTTTTCCCTTTCCCACTCATAGAACTCCTCCCCGAACAGCTTTACCCTCCTCTTTACAAACTCCCTCTTAGAGAAAAGGATCTCCCTCTCAAAGAGTCCGAGTTCCTCACCGACCCTTTTTACAAAACCCTCCACCTCCTCCTTAGACCTGCCGTGGACCATGGTAAAGAGGTTGAACTCCCACCCGCTTCTCTCGTAGCAGTGGGAGACGCACTTGAATCTCGAAAGATACCTCCCCACCTCTTCAACCCTCTCCTTTTGGACCTTCCAAACGACGAGACCGTTGGCTTCAAATCCGAGCTTCCTGTGCTTCAATATTGCGGAGAACCTCCTCATGACACCTTTGTTCTTGAGACCTTTTAGGAGTTCGAGGAGTAGCTTTTCATTTATTCCCATCTCCTTCGCCACATCTTCGAAGGGTCTTGGGACGAGGGGCAGACCCTCCTGCGTTTTCTTTATTACCTCCTTCTCGAGGGGTGAGAAGGGGAGTGGTCTCTCTTCCCGGGGGTTTATTACCTCCTCCTTTTCGAACATGGAGCTGAAGTTCAGCTTTACACCTATCTTGAAGGTCCTGACAGCTCTCATTATCTTGAACTCCCTGACTCCGGGCTGTGAAGACAGGATCTCTACCGTCTCTTCGAGTGAGAGTCTGGAGTCGGGCGGGACTGCTAAGGTGAACCAGAGGTTGAAGCTGTGGTCCCTCTCGTAGCTGTGGCTCACACCGGGATGGGAGCTTACCTCCTTTGCAACTGACTCTAAATGTTCCGGTTCAACCCTGAAGGCGACGAGGGCGGAGTCGTAGCCTGCCCTTTTGGTGTCGTATATGGGTGAGACCTGTCTGAGTATGCCCTCCTCTTTGAGACGTTTCAAAAACTCGATGACCTCCCCCTCCTTCAAGCCAGCCCTTTTCCCTACCTCCTCGAAGGGTCTCGGGACGAGGGGCATGTCCTCTTGGATGAGCTTCAACACCTCACCTTCCATGCCCTATCCCCTCCGGGAGTTTCAGATTCTCCAAGAAGTCCTTGACGATGTGGTGGACCTCGACTACCCTACCGACCACCATAACGGCGGGAGGGTAGACCTCGGGAGGGTCCTTAGCCACCTCTTTGAGGGTGGAGATGACCACCCTTTGGTCCTCGGTGGTTCCCCTTTCTACGAAGGCGACGGGTTCTTCGGGATCCCTACCTGCGTCTATCAATTCCTTCGCTATCTTTCCTCTGTTCCTCACGCCCATGAGAACTACGAGTGTGTCCACGTCTTTGAAGGACCTCCAGTCGACAGCCTTCCTCTTTCCGTTTGCCTCGTGTCCGGTGACTACGGCGAAGGAAGAAGATACACCCCTTAAGGTGAGGGGTATGCCCGCACAGGCTGGGACCGAATGGAAGGAGCTGACCCCGGGGACCACCTCGAAGGGGATACCATGCCTCGCGAGGAAGAGAGCCTCCTCACCTCCCCTCCCGAATATGAATGGGTCTCCTCCCTTTAGCCTGACTACCCTGTCGTATAGCCTCGCGTAGCGAAGGAGGAGTCTGTTTATCTCCTCCTGCGGGAGCGTGTGCCTCCCCTCCTCCTTCCCCACGTAAACCTTTATACAGTCCCCCTTCGTGAAGGAGAGGATCTCTTCGTTCACGAGCCTGTCGTATAGGACCACGTCCGCCTCCTTCAGGATCTTTACAGCCTTCAAGGTAAGGAGTTCGGGGTCCCCGGGACCGGCTCCCACGAGGTATACCTTCCCCATACCTAACCTCCCAAGAAGACACCCGAAGGCGTCGGCACAACCACCTCTTCGACCACCTTAAGGTCAGGAATGGATAGCTTCTTCACCTTGTTCTCGTAGTAGGAAGACACGTAGAGGAACCTCCCCTCCTTCGAAAACCTGATGTGCAGGACCCTTCTCCCGACCCTTTCGAGCCTGACTACCCTACCCCTTTCGATGAGGGCTACGAAGTCCTCCATGTCACCGCTGAAGTTGACTGCGATGTATCTGCCTTCGGGTGAGACAACTGCGAAGACGGGGAGTCCGGGAAGCTCTATCTCACCCACCTTCTTGAGCTTCACAAGGTCGAAGACGTAGAGCTTCCTCTCCCCGACGGCGGGTATGTAAGCCCTCCCCTCTTTCACGCCCCAAGTCCCGAGGTGAGGGACCTTGAGGACAGCCTCCTCACTTTTTCCGAGGGGAACTTCCCTGTAGGTCATCGTCGTAAGGTCGAGGACTCCGATCTTGGGCGGGTTAAAGAGTCCCACGAGGTATACACCCTCCGAGAGGAGGGCGTCAAAGGGTGTCGAGGAGGTCTTGAACTTTTTTAAGACCTTACCCCCGCAATCCGCAACCCAGATCTCTTCCTTGTCCATAAGGGAAAAGACGAAGAGACCCTTCCAGCTCCTCAGACCGACGTTCCTCGAACCCGTCTTTATGACCTTTTGGACCCTGAGATCCGGAGACAGGATCAGGACCGTTCCGGGGTCGTAGTTAGCGACTACAATCTTTTCACCGCAGAAGGCAAAACCTATGCTACTCGAACCAGTCCTTACCCTCCTTACGAGGCGAAGCTCCTTAGTATCTATAAGGGATATATACCCGTCCCTTCCCACGAGGTAGGCTGAGCTTCCCTTGAACTTCAAGGTTGCGTGGCTAAGATCTCCAAGACCCTCTATCTCGAAAACCCTCCCACCTTGAAGGACAGCCAAAGCCCCCCTCTCCCTCTCAACCACCCAGACCTGAGTCCCGAAGACGAGACCGACAAGCAGCAGCATCAGAGGTAGCATGCTGGGTCCTCCGCCCTTACGTCTCCGAAGGTTGCTAAAGCCCTAGCCCTCGAGTTCCCGTTGCATATCTCGAGGTAGGGACAGCCCGAACACTTCCCTTTTAGCCTCCTCGGTCTCTCCCTGAGAAAGGAGAAAAGACCGTTCGAGTTCCATATCTCCTCGAAGGGTCTCTCCTTAACGTTCCCGACGGAAAAGGGGAAGAAGGGGTCTGGCTTTACGTTTCCCTCGTGGTCTACGTTCACGATCCTCACCCCGGACTGGTTCCCTCCCCAGACCTTTAAAAGTTTCAAAAGCTCCTCCCTCTTTTCGGGATACCTTCTTGAGAACTCCTCGAGCAAAAGGACAGCGTCCGCCTCGTTGTTGCCGGTGACGATCTCGGTCTCCACTCCTGCCTCCGCCCAGTCTACAGCTTTTTTGATGAGAAGCTCCGCTAACGACCTGTATTCTTCTTTTTTTATAGGTTTGAGGTTAACACCCCTCCCCGCGTAGACGAGGTGGGAGACGTAGGCTTTCGGAACTCCTAGGGTCTTTGCGAGCTTGAGGACGAAGAAGAGTCCGGGGAGGGTCTTTTCCGTTAGGGTGAACCTGACACCCGTCCTTATATTTTCCGAGAGGCAAAGCTCGAGAGCCTTCACAGCCCTCTCAAAGGACCCTCCCCTGAAGGCTTCGTGGATCTCGGGAGTCCCGTCCACGCTTACACCGACGTAGTCGAAGCAGGAGGCTATATCGCCTATGTTCGACCTGTTTACGAGGAGTCCGTTTGTGGAGAGGTAAGTCCTTATGCCCTTTGACCTTAGCTCTTCAGCTATAAGGAAGACGTCATCTCTGAGGAGAGGCTCTCCCCCCGAAAGGATGGCGAACCTCACCCCAGCCTTCTTCAGGGAAGGTATGAGTGAGAGGGCTTCTTCCTTAGTCAGCTCCTTCTTTTTTTCTGGTCCTGAGGAGGAGTAGCAGTGCTTACAGCTCAGGTTGCACTTTTGTGTTAGGTTCCAGATCAGGACGACACCTTCGAGCTGTTTCGGTCTCCTCCCTTCGAGGAGGCTCCTTACGAACTCAGTCACCCTCAGCATGGACGACCACCTCGCAGGTTCCCTCCCCGTTGGCGTTGCACTTGGTCTCGAAAGCTTTTACCTTCCTGCCGAGGATGTGTTCGAACACACCCGCTACAAAGCCGACCTCGAAGTGGCATATCCTCTCACCTATGTTCGGCATACCGCTACAGGTTATGCACTCGTCGAGTCTGAGGACCGACCTTTCCTTCCCGACCTCCACGGGTATAAGGATCCCTATGCGTGTGTCTTTGACGAACCTCACCACGTCGTCCAAGTAGCTCTCCACACTCTTTTTCCCTATTGAAGCTCCGATCTCTTTCCCAAGCTCCCTACCAGCGTTCTGGAAGAGGACGGAAGCCCCCCTCTTCCCCACTATGTCCTTCACATACTCCCCCGAAAATATCCTGAAAGCCCTGAATATGACGACGGGTATGTCCTCACCGAGAGTAGGCCTGTTTACCCTGCTCACCAGCTTCAGGAGTTCTTTCATGTCTTCCCTCCTTCAGGAACTCCATGAACCTGAGTAAGGCTTCTACTTCCTCCTTGCTCAGCTCTATCTTCGGCATGTTGTTCCTCCTGTAGCCGAGGAGCTTTGAAGTGGCTTTTGGGTTCAGTATCTGGGAGACTATGAGTTCCCTCTCTCTGTGGGTGGCTATCCACCTCATAGGCGGACCGAAAGCCTGCTTCGTGGGGTGGTGACAGCCCCAGCACTTCTCCATGAAGACCTCGTATCCGAGGAGGTAGGCGAGTCCCTCCTTGGTCTTCATAAGGGTGTTGTATTTGCCAGAGGGCTTTTTCGTCCTCAAAAAAGCCAATTCCCTGAAGGTCTGAGAGTCCACGATAGAGAGACCCTCCCCCAAGAGGCTTATGTAAGCCAGCTTTCCGTCCCCCGAGAACTCGACGTGGGTAACCCTCCCACCC